>JAISWC010000158.1 GCA_031271245.1 Tannerella sp.
CGTCGTATCGCTTCCCCATGGAACCGGTAAACAGGTGAGGGTTCTTGTATTGTGTTCCCCTGATAAAGAGGTCGAAGCCACAGAGGCGGGCGCCGATTACGTGGGTCTGGATGAATATATTGATAAAATCAAAGGCGGGTGGACCGACATTGATATCATTATCACCATGCCTTCCATCATGGGAAAAATTGGCGCACTGGGACGCATATTAGGCCCCCGCGGTCTGATGCCGAATCCCAAGAGCGGAACGGTAACGAATGACGTAGGTCAGGCCGTGAAGGAAGTGAAACAGGGTAAAATCGACTTCAAGGTCGATAAAGCCGGTATTATGCACACTTCCGTCGGCAAAGTATCTTTCCAGCCAGACCAGATTTTTGACAATGTGAAGGAATTTGTTTCCACGCTTGTCAAACTCAAGCCGTCTGCGGCGAAAGGCACGTATATAAAGAGCGTTTATCTTTCAAGCACGATGAGTCCGGGGATTAAAATTGACCCCAAATCAGTCGAAAATTAATCACTAAAAAAGGATGAAACATGAAGAAGGAAGATAAAAGCGTAATCATCGGACAGTTATCGGAACAGTTGCAGAAATACGGCAACTTCTATCTGACGGACATCGAAGCGTTGAATGCCTCGAAAACCGGCGCATTAAGAAGAGCCTGTTTCAAGAAAGAGATTAAACTGGTCGTTGTTAAAAATACTCTGTTAAAAAAAGCGCTGGAGAACGCCGGGAACGATTTCTCGCCGCTGTACGACACCCTGAAGGGCAATACGGCGGTGATGTTTTCGACCGTGATAAATGCTCCGGCACGCCTGATCAAGGATTTTACCAGAGGCATCAAAGGCGACGCCAAACCCCGTCTGAAAGCTGCCTATGTGCAGGAAATGTTCTATGTCGGGGCAGAAAATCTGGATGCTTTGGTGAACTTGAAGAGCAGAGAGGAAATGATAGCCGACGTGGTCAGTTTGCTGCAGTCGCCTGTCAGGAACCTGATATCGGCTCTTTCGTCCGGTGGACAGGCAATACATGGTATTTTAAAGACTCTCGAAGAGAGATAATTTTTTGAATTAATAGAATAACAAACATTTAAATCATACAAAAATGGCAGATTTGAAAGCTTTTGCAGAACAATTGGTAAATCTTACCGTAAAAGAAGTGAGTGAATTAACGAAAATCCTGAAGGATGACTATGGCATTGAACCCGCAGCCGCAGCCGTGGCCGTGGCCGCAGGTCCAGCCGTTGCCGCGCCGGTGGAGGAAGAAAAAACCTCTTTTGACGTCGTATTGAAAGCGATTGGCGCCAACAAATTGGCAATCGTCAAGTTAGTTAAGGAATTGACAGGTCTCGGCTTGAAAGAAGCAAAAGATTTGGTCGACAGCGCTCCGAGTAATATCAAAGAAGGTATCGCGAAGGCAGAGGCAGAGTCTCTGAAGAAAAGTTTGGAAGAAGCAGGAGCTGAAGTTGAGCTTAAATAGTCTCTATGGCCTGTTATCCAGGTGATTGGTTAAGAATCTCCTTTGCAGGAGGTTCTTAGCCTTTTTGTGTCTATTCTCTTATATTAAGTTCAAAATAATTCCTGACTAAATGTCTTCAACAACTGAAACCCAAAGAATTAATTTTGCTTCGATAAAGAATTTCCTGCCTTATCCGGATTTCCTCGAAGTACAATTGAAGTCATTTCAAGACTTTCTTCAACTTGACACTCCGCCTGAAAAAAGAAAAAAGGAGGGATTGTACAAGGTTTTTGCTGAAAACTTCCCCATCGCGGACACGCGCAATAATTTTGTGCTGGAGTTTTTGGATTACTATATCGACCCACCACGGTATACCATTGAGGAGTGTATCGCGCGCGGGTTGACGTATAGCGTACCTCTGAAAGCCAAGTTAAAACTGTACTGTACAGACCCTGAGCACGAAGATTTCGATACCGTGATTCAGGATGTCTATCTGGGGCCTATCCCCTACATGACGGAAAGAGGCACTTTTGTGATCAATGGCGCCGAACGGGTTGTCGTTTCCCAGCTGCACCGTTCGCCGGGCGTGTTTTTCGGACAGAGTACCCATGCGAACGGCACCAAACTCTATTCCGCGCGGATCATCCCGTTCAAAGGCTCGTGGATTGAATTTGCGACGGATATTAATAATGTAATGTACGCGTATATCGACCGCAAGAAAAAACTTCCGGTAACCACCCTTTTGCGCGCAATCGGTTTCGAAAGCGACAAGGAAATTCTTGAAATTTTTAATCTGGCGGAAGAAATCAAGGTCTCAAAGGCGAATCTGAAAAAATACGTCGGACGCAGGTTGGCTGCCCGTGTATTGAAGACCTGGGTGGAGGACTTTGTGGACGAGGATACGGGCGAGGTTGTTTCCATCGAACGGAATGATGTCGTGATTGACCGTGAATCCACGCTGAATACGGACAATATCGACGCCATCCTTGATTCCGGCACCCAGCACATCCTCCTGCATCGCGAGGACCAAAACATGTCCGATTATGCGATTATTTACAATACGTTGCAGAAAGATCCGAGTAACTCGGAGAAAGAAGCCATACTGTACATCTACCGGCAGTTGAGAAATGCCGAACCGGCAGACGAAGCCAGCGCACGCGAAGTGATTACGAACTTGTTTTTCTCGGAAAAACGATATGACCTCGGCGACGTCGGGCGTTTCCGCATCAACCGGAAACTGAACCTGACCATCAGCGAAGAGATCAAAGTCTTGACGAAGGAAGACATCATCGAGATCATCAAGTACCTGATTGAGTTGATTAACTCCAAAGCCGTGGTGGACGACATCGACCACTTGAGCAACCGCCGCGTGCGGACCGTGGGCGAACAGCTTTACAATCAGTTTGGTATCGGACTGGCGCGGATGTCCCGTACTGTTCGCGAGCGAATGAACGTGCGCGATAACGAAGTGTTTACACCGATTGACCTCATCAACGCCAAAACCATTTCGTCGGTAGTCAATTCATTCTTCGGAACGAATGCCCTGTCGCAGTTTATGGATCAGACCAATCCGCTGGCGGAAATTACGCACAAACGCCGTCTGTCGGCCCTGGGGCCGGGCGGTCTGTCGCGCGAACGCGCCGGATTTGAGGTGCGCGACGTGCATTACACGCATTACGGACGCCTTTGTCCGATTGAAACGCCGGAAGGCCCGAACATCGGGTTGATCTCGTCGTTGTGCGTGTATGCCAAGATCAACGATTTGGGATTTATTGCGACGCCTTACCGCAAGGTAGAAAACGGACGTGTCCTCTTCACCAACGAGGCGCTGTCCTACTATACGGCGGAAGAGGAAGAAGAAAAGATTGTCGCCCAGGGCAATGCGCCTTTGGATGACGATGGACGGTTTATCCGCGACAAGGTAAAATCGCGCTATGAAGCCGATTTCCCGGTGGTAGACCCCGGCCAGGTGAACCTGATGGACGTCTCGCCGACGCAGATTGCATCCATCGCCGCTTCGCTGATTCCGTTCCTCGAACACGATGACGCGAACCGCGCCCTGATGGGTTCGAACATGATGCGTCAGGCCGTGCCGCTGGTTCGCACGGATGCGCCTATCGTCGGCACCGGTATCGAAGGCCAGGTAGCGCGCGATTCGCGTACGCAAATCATTGCCGAATACGATGGCGAAATCGTATATGTGGATGCTACCTGCCTCAAAATCAAATATGACCGTACGGAAGACGAGGAATTTGTCAGTTTCGAAGATTCCATGAAAACCTATCAAATCCCCAAGTGGCACAAGACCAATCAAAGTACAACGGTAGACTTGCGGCCGATCTGTTTGACCGGACAGCGTGTAAAAGCCGGCGATATCCTGACGGAAGGCTATTCGATCCAAAACGGTGAACTCGCGCTGGGACGGAACGTGAAAGTGGCTTACATGCCCTGGAAGGGATACAATTATGAGGACGCGATTGTCCTAAACGAGCGAATGGTGCGCGAAGACTTCTTTACTTCGGTACACGTGGACGAATACATCCTGGAAGTGCGTGAAACCAAGCGTGGTATGGAAGAATTGACATCCGACATCCCGAACGTCAGCGAAGACGCCATCCGGAATCTGGACGAGCGGGGTATTATCCGTGTCGGCGCCCACGTCGAACCGGGCGACATCCTGATTGGAAAGATTACGCCGAAAGGTGAATCCGACCCCTCGCCGGAGGAAAAACTGTTGCGCGCCATCTTCGGCGATAAGGCCGGGGACGTGAAGGACGCTTCGCTGAAAGCGACGCCTTCGCTGCGCGGCGTAGTGATTGATACAACGCTCTTTTTCAGGAATATCAAGAAAAAGACGACTCGTTTGACGGACAAAGCCGTGTTGCCAAAACTGGATGAAGAGTACGAAAAGAAAATCGTCGGACTGAAAAGTATTCTGATTGAAAAACTGCTCCTCCTGACCAGCGGAAAGACCTCGCAGGGAGTGAAGGATTATCTGAATACGGACATGATTCCCAGAGGCTCCAAATTCACGCGGAAAGCGCTGGAGGAAATGGATTACAATGTCGTGCAAATCAGCAAGTGGACTACGGATCCGCATAAGAACGAACTAATTAAAAAGTTGATTGGTAATTATCTGAAGAAGCACAAGGAACTGGATGCGGAACTGCGCCGAAAAAAGTTCGATTTGACGATAGGCGACGAACTGCCGACAGGTATTGTGCAGATAGCCAAAGTATACATTGCCAAGAAACGCAAGATTCAGGTTGGGGACAAAATGGCCGGACGCCACGGGAACAAAGGTATTGTTTCGAAGATTGTGCGTCAGGAAGACATGCCCTTCCTCGCAGACGGAACGCCGGTGGATATCTGTCTGAATCCGCTGGGTGTGCCTTCGCGCATGAATCTTGGACAAATCTTCGAAGCCGTATTGGGCTGGGCGGGTCAGAAGTTGAATGTGAAATTCGCATCGCCCATTTTCGACGGCGCCTCGATTGACGACTTGAACAGATGGACGGACAAGGCCAAAGTGCCGCGCTACGGCAAAACCTACCTGTACGACGGCGGCACGGGCGAACGATTCGACCAGGCGGCGACCGTCGGCGTGACCTACTTCCTGAAACTCGGACACATGGTCGACGACAAGATGCACGCACGCTCCATCGGCCCCTACTCGCTGATTACGCAGCAGCCGCTGGGCGGGAAAGCCCAGTTTGGCGGCCAGCGGTTCGGAGAGATGGAGGTCTGGGCGCTGGAAGCCTTCGGAGCGGCACACGTCCTGCAGGAAATCCTTACCATCAAGTCGGACGACGTGGTCGGGCGTTCCAAAGCATACGAAGCAATCGTCAAGGGCGAAACCATGATGCAACCCGGCATTCCGGAATCGCTGAACGTATTGCTGCATGAATTGAGAGGGCTTTGTCTAAGCCTTACGTTAGAATAAGTATAACTCTTTATAATACAGAACAAAATGGCTTTTAGAAAAGAAAACAAGATAAAGAGTAACTTCACCAAGATAAGTATCGGACTGGCATCTCCCGAAGAGATTCTGGAAAATTCGAGCGGTGAAGTATTGAAACCGGAAACGATTAACTATCGCACGTACAAACCGGAACGCGACGGTCTGTTTTGCGAGCGTATCTTCGGGCCGGTGAAAAATTACGAGTGTTATTGCGGAAAATACAAACGCATTCGCTACAAGGGCATTGTCTGCGACCGGTGCGGTGTGGAAGTGACCGAAAAGAAAGTGCGTCGCGAACGCATGGGGCACATTCACCTGGTCGTTCCCGTGGCGCATATCTGGTATTTCCGTTCGCTGCCCAACAAGATTGGCTACCTGCTGGGATTGCCGACCAAAAAGCTGGATACGATTATCTACTACGAGCGCTACGTAGTGATTCAGCCGGGATGCGTCGATACGGTGACCGAACTGGATTTGCTCTCGGAAGAGGAATATTTGCAGATTATGGACAGCCTGCCGAAAGACAACCAGTCGCTCGAAGATACCGACCCCAACAAGTTCGTCTCCAAAATCGGAGCGGAAGCCGTGTACGATTTGCTGGCGCGGTTGGATTTGGATTCGCTGTCCTACAATTTGCGTCACCACGCCATGACCGATACCTCCCAACAGCGCAAGAACGAAGCATTGAAACGCTTGCAGGTAGTGGAGTCGTTCCGCGCATCCAAAGGGAAAAACAAACCCGAATGGATGATTATCAAGGTCGTGCCGGTGATTCCGCCGGAATTGCGCCCGCTGGTGCCGCTGGACGGAGGACGTTTTGCGACCTCCGATTTGAACGATTTGTACCGCCGCGTCATCATTCGCAACAACCGCCTCAAACGCCTGATTGACATCAAGGCGCCGGAGGTGATTTTGCGCAATGAGAAACGCATGTTGCAGGAAGCCGTCGATTCGCTGTTCGACAATTCCCGCAAATCGAGCGCCGTCAAGACCGATGCCAACCGTCTGCTGAAATCCCTGTCCGACAGCCTGAAAGGAAAACAGGGACGTTTCCGTCAGAATCTGCTGGGTAAACGTGTGGACTACTCTGCGCGTTCGGTGATTGTGGTCGGCCCGGAACTGCAAATGCACGAGTGCGGTTTGCCGAAAGACATGGCGGCCGAACTTTACAAGCCTTTTGTCATTCGCAAACTGATTGAACGTGGGATTGTGAAGACCGTCAAATCGGCAAAGAAAATCGTAGACCGCAAGGAACCGGTCGTATGGGACATTCTGGAATATGTGATGAAAGGGCATCCGGTGTTGCTGAACCGCGCGCCAACGCTGCACCGTCTCGGCATACAGGCCTTTCAGCCGAAATTGATTGAAGGAAAGGCCATTCAATTGCATCCGCTGGCCTGTACGGCATTCAACGCCGATTTCGATGGCGATCAGATGGCCGTCCATTTGCCGCTGGGCAACGAAGCCATTCTGGAGGCGCAGATGCTGATGCTCGCTTCCCACAACATACTGAATCCCGCCAACGGTGCGCCGATTACGGTGCCTTCGCAGGACATGGTGCTGGGACTGTACTATATCACCAAACTTCGTCCCCATGCCACGGGCGAAGGTTTGATTTTCTACGGCCCGGAAGAGGCAAGCATTGCCTACAACGAGAAAAAAGTAGACGTTCACGCGCCGATCAGGGTCTATGTCAATGATGTGGACGGCAAAGGCTCCCGCGAACTGCTGGAAACTTCCGTAGGACGTTTGATGGTAAACGAATACGTACCCGGAGGAGTCGGATTCATCAACAAAGTCTGGGACAAAAAAGCACTGCGCGACATCATCGGCGATGTCATTAAAAAGTGCGGTGTGGCACGGACAGCCCAGTTCCTGGACGATATCAAAAACCTGGGTTATCACATGGCCTTCAAGGGTGGTTTGTCCTTCAACCTGTCCGACGTGCTGATCCCGCCCGAAAAAGACGCGCTTGTAAAGGAAGGCTATGATGAAGTGGAACAGATTACGGCCAACTACAGCATGGGGTTCATCACCTACAATGAGCGGTATAACCAGATTATCGACGCCTGGACGCATGTCAACAGCAAGCTCTCCAAAACGCTGATAGACCAGTTGACCGCCGATAACGACGGATTCAACTCGGTATTCATGATGATGGACTCCGGAGCGCGCGGTTCGAAAGAACAGATTCGCCAGTTGTCCGGTATGCGCGGCCTGATGGCCAAACCGCAGAAGAGCGGCGCCGAAGGCGGGCAAATCATTGAAAACCCGATTCTGTCCAACTTCAAGGAGGGACTGTCGGTGCTGGAGTACTTCATCTCTACGCACGGCGCCCGGAAAGGGCTGGCGGATACGGCGCTGAAAACGGCCGACGCGGGATACTTGACACGCCGTCTGGTCGACGTATCGCACGATGTGATTGCAATGAAGAAGACTGTGGCACCCTGCGCGGACTGGTTTGCACCGAACTGAAAAACAATCAGGAAATCATCGCGTCGCTGTACGAACGCATTCTCGGGCGTGTTTCCGTTCACGATATTATCCATCCGACTACGGGTGAGACACTTGTACTGTCCGGAGAAGAAATTCGCGAAGACGCGGCGCAAAAGATACAGGAATCGCCGATTGAAAGCGTGGAAATCCGTTCGGTACTGACGTGCGAATCCAAGAAAGGCGTTTGCGCCAAATGCTACGGACGCAACCTGGCCTCCAATCAAATGGTACAGAAAGGCGAAGTGGTCGGCGTGACGGCGGCGCAGTCCATCGGCGAACCGGGAACGCAGCTGACCTTGCGGACCTTCCACGTGGGAGGTATCGCATCGAACATTGCAACGGAAAGCGGCCTGGTATCCAAATTCGACGGCACAATTGAAATTGACGAACTGCGTACAGTCGAATCGGAACTGGACAAATGCCTGGTAGTCGTCAGCCGTCTGGCCGAGTTGCGTATCCTGGACCCGAATACGAAGATCGTACTGCACACGCACAACATTCCGTACGGTTCGAAACTGCATTTCACCAGTGGACAGGAAGTGAAAAAGGGCGATACGGTCATTGAATGGGACCCGTTCAATGCAGTGATTGTCTCGGAAATGTCCGGCAAACTGTCGTTCGAAAACATGATTGAAAACGTCACCTACAAGATGGAAAGCGATGAAACGACCGGCTTGAAGGAAAAGATCATCATTGAATCCAAAGACAAGACGAAGGTGCCGACAGCGCATATTCTGGATGCCAAAAAGAACATCCTGAAAACGTATTTGTTGCCGCTGGGCGCTCACGTAGTAAAAGAAGAAAACGAATCTATCACTACGGGAGAAGTACTGGTGAAAATCCCGCGCGCCGTGGGTAAGACGGGCGACATCACCGGCGGTTTGCCGCGTGTCACCGAACTGTTCGAAGCGCGTAATCCGTCGAACCCGGCCGTGGTGTCTGAAATCGACGGCGAAATAGGATTCGGCAAAATCAAACGTGGAAACCGTGAAGTCACCGTGACGTCCAAACTGGGCGAGGTGAAAAAATACATGGTGCCGCTGTCCAAGCAGTTGCTGGTGCAGGAAAATGACTATGTACGCGCCGGTATGCCGCTGTCCGACGGAGCGATTACGCCGGCCGACATTCTGGCCATCAAAGGCCCCACGGCCGTGCAGGAATACATCGTCAACGAAGTGCAGGACGTTTACCGCCTGCAGGGCGTGAAAATCAACGACAAGCATTTCGAAGTCATCGTGCGCCAGATGATGCGCAAGGTCGAAATCGTAGACCCGGGCGATACCCGTTTCCTCGAACAGCAGATAGTGGACAAACTGGAAGTGATGGAAG
>JAISWC010000186.1 GCA_031271245.1 Tannerella sp.
GCGGACGCGGGCGAAACAAAACTGACGTTTTCGGGCATGGAGACGTTCGGGCACGACGTCTACCTGATCGACCACGAACGGAACCTCGAAGTGAACTTGCAGCAGACGCCGGAATACACCTTCACGGCGGTCCGTCCGCCGGGCGCGCCGGGCACGGGGCTGTTCGAACTGAACGACCGCTTTGTGTTGCGGATGGAGTACACCGGTCGCGGACTGGTCGCGGCCCCGGTTCCCGACGCGCCGGCGATCCACTGCTATGGCCTCAGCGGACACATCCGTGTCCGTGCCGTGCAGGGCACGATACACCGCCTGGAAGTGTACGGCGTGACCGGAGCGCTGCTGTACGCCGCCGACGACGGCGCAGCGGAATACCGTATACCGGCGCCGGCAGGGGTTTACCTCGTGAAAGTCATGGCCGGCGGGGAGGTAACTGTGAAAAAAGTCAGTGTGAAATGACTCTGTCCGTAAAAACGTTGTTTTTACATTATAGCTAAGAACCGTTAGCTAAGTTATTTAATACTGTTAGGAAAGCCATTCCGGTATTTCGGCAGTCCTGGAAGCAATTTCCAGGACTGCCTTTTTTTGAGAATTGAGAAGACATAGAGGGACATAGAGAAAATATCCGACTGCCGGCTCCTGTCGACCATGTATAAAACCATGCCGCACGCAGTATAAATACACACATTAGTGTACACTCTTCGGAAATCGCGACCATTTGAATGGCACCCAAATTATCGCTACCTTTGCCGTCTCTGGATTAAAAATACAGCGAATGGAAAATTTTACATCATTGATTACCAGCCGGCGCAGTACACGCAGATTCACCGGTGAGCCGCTGTCGCCGGAACAGGCGGAGCACATTTTGAAAGCCGCGCTAATGGCGCCGTCTTCCAAAGGCGCCTGTTCGTGGCAGTTTGTGGCGGTGGAAGATAAAAACATGCTGAAACAGTTGGCCGGATGCAAACAGGCCGGCGCAGCGTTCATCGAACACTGTGCCGTCGCCGTCGCGGTCGCGGGTGACACAGCCGAAACCGACGTATGGATTGAAGATGCCGCCGTGGCATCCATCTACATGCAGTTGCAGGCCGAAGACCTCGGGCTGGGAAGTTGCTGGTGTCAGGTCCGGAACCGTTCGACCGGCGACGGTGCGGATGCCGAACAGTATGTCCGCGACCTGCTGGGAATCCCCGCCCGTTTCGGCATCCTGTCCATCATCGGAATCGGACACAAAGACCGGGTACGCAAGCCCGTTGACGAAACGCAACTGCCGTGGGAAAAAGTGCATACGGGCAGCTGGTAATGTAAAAAAGGCGTATGAATCGGGATATGAAAATCGTCTTTATCGGTTCGGGAAATGTCGCTACGCACCTGTCTGCCGCGATGCAAAAGGCCGGATACACGGTCGGACAGGTATACAGCCGGAACGAAACCCATGCGCGGACGCTGGCCGGGCGGCTGCACTGCGACTGGACGGCAAAGACGGGCGAAATCATTTCCACCGCAGACCTGTACGTGTTTGCCGTAAAGGACGGCGCACTGCCGGAACTCCTTGCGCAAACGCCCGTCAACAACGGCCTCTGGATTCATACGGCAGGCAGCGTGCCGATGGATGTTTTCAAGGGCTACGCTGCACATTACGGCGTGCTCTATCCCCTGCAAACCTTTTCCAAAAACCGCGATACGGACTTCCGGCGCGTCCCCTGTCTGATTGAAGCGCTTTTGCCGGAAGACGAAACGCGACTGCACGAAATCGCTGCCCGGCTGTCGGACCATGTGCAAACGCTTTCATCCGAAAAACGGAAATTCGTACACCTGGCAGCCGTGTTCGCCTGCAATTTCAGTAACCACATGTATGCGCTGGCCGGAAAACTTGTCCGGGAACAGGGGCTTTCGACCGACATACTGCTGCCGCTGATCGACGAAACGGCCGCAAAGATTCACGCCCTGTCGCCCTCCGACGCACAAACCGGCCCGGCCGTCCGCGGCGACCGGCAAATCCTCGACCGCCACCTCGCCCTGCTGTCCGACCCGGCGATGCGGGAGATTTATCAACTAATCAGCAATCACATTTATAAAACAACGAAGTATGAGCAGCATTCCTTATGATTTACGCAAAATCCGCGCTTTCCTGTTTGACGTGGACGGCGTTTTGTCTTCGGACTACATCCCGCTGGCGGCAAACGGAGACCCGCTGCGAACGGCCAATATCAAAGACGGCTACGCAATGCAGCTGGCCGTCAAGTGCGGTTATCAGGTGGGGATTATCACCGGCGCATACACGGAGAACCTCCGTACGCGCTATGCCGGTCTGGGCGTTCAGCACATCTACCTGCGCAGCGCGGTAAAACTGTCCGACTACGAAGATTTCATCCGGAAAACGGGACTGAAGGACGAAGAAATTGCCTACGCAGGCGACGATATTCCCGACTACGACGTGATGCTGCGGGCAGGTCTGGCGGTAGCGCCGGCTTCGGCAGCACCCGAAATCAAAGCCATTGCCGGTTATGTTTCGTCCAAAAACGGCGGCGAAGGAATTGCCCGCGAAATCATCGAACAAACCCTGAAAACTCAGGGACATTGGATGAAAGACGAAGCCTTCGGATGGTGAAAGGATTCAATGATTCAACCATTCAAAGACTTATGGCACTCGAAGATATAACCCGTCACATCATACTGGCCTCCCGTTCGCCGCGCCGCAGGGAGTTGCTGGGCGGACTGGGTCTCGATTTTGAGGTGCGCGTGATTCCCGGCATCGACGAATCGTATCCCGACGGACTGCCGCCCGCAGAAATCCCACGCTTCATCGCCCGGAAAAAAGCGGACGCCTACCGACCGGACATGAAAGAAAACGAGTTGGTTATCACGGCTGACACGGTCGTCATCCTGGATAACGAAGTGCTCGAAAAACCCCGCGACCGCGACGATGCCATTTGTATGCTACACCGGCTGGCCGGTCGCACGCACGAAGTCGTCACGGGCGTTGTCCTCACCGTCCGGAACCGGCAGTCTGTCTTTTCCGTCACTTCGGAAGTCGACTTCGCAACCTTGACGGATGAAGAAATCCGCTACTACGTCGATACGTTTCAGCCCTACGACAAAGCCGGCGCATACGGCATTCAGGAATGGATCGGCTACATCGGCGTGCAGGCTATCCGCGGCTCGTTCTACAACGTGATGGGACTGCCCGTACAGCGGCTGTATCAGGAACTGAAAAAATTTGCTGAAATATGAAATCAATGCAATTAACGGGTTTGCGCCGGATGGAGCTGTTCGACGTCCCCCGACCGGACATCCGGGAAGATACGGATGTCGTGATCCGGATGCAGGCGGTTGGCGTCTGCGGTTCGGATGTACACTATTACGCGACGGGCAAGATCGGTTCGCAGGTAGTTCAATATCCGTTCCCGGTCGGTCACGAGGGCGCCGGGTATGTAGCGAACGTCGGCGCCGGCGTTCATTCGTTGCGGGTGGGCGACCGCGTGGCCATTGAGCCGGCAATGCCGTGCGGCGCATGCGACCAGTGTCTGGCCGGCCGGCCGCATACCTGCCGCAGGCTCCGTTTCCTCGGCTGTCCCGGGCAGGCCGGCGGCTGTCTGTCGGAATATATTGTCATGCCACAAGGCAGTTGCATTCCCATCCCCGAGGCCATGAGTTTCGAACAGGCTGCCATTTCCGAACCGCTGGCCATCGGACTTTACGCCGCACAACTGGCCGGCGCAATGCAGGACAAACACGTCGCCATCCTGGGTTCCGGTCCCATCGGGCTAAGCGTGCTGGCGGCTGCCCGGCTGGCCGGCGCGGCAACCGTGCACGTGACCGACCGGATCGACGAACGCCTGGCCATCGCCCGTCACAGCGGAGCAACGGCTACGTACAACGTCGCGCGTGAAGACGCCGTGGCCGGCATTGCCGCCGCGGAACCGCTACTGCTTGACCTGGTGTTCGAGTGCTGCGGCCGGCAGGAGGCGCTCGACCAGGCCATCCGGCTGCTCAAACCCGGTGGCACGCTTCTGATTATCGGGATTCCGGAATTTTCGCGCTTCTCGTTTCCGGTAGATGACCTGCGCCGAAAGGAGATTTGCATCCGGAACGTCCGCCGGCAAAACGGCTGCGACCGGGAAGCCGTCCGGGTGATTGCCGGTGGCGCCGTCCCGGTTGACCACTGGATTACCCACCGCTTCAAACTGCCCGACACCCAAAAGGCTTTCGACCTGGTGGCCGGCTATCGGGACGGCGTGATGAAGGCGATGATCGATTTTTCATGACCGCAATGCCTGAGTAGCCGGAGATGCCTCGCCTTCCCTTTCCCTTATTCCTTCCCGGGGAAAGAATACCCAACAAATTTTCGGGTGTATTTCAAACGGTCGCTTTTTATTTTACCGCAAAGAGGTCTATTTTTCTCCGGCACCTCAAAAAATGATTTAGGAACTGTCAGGAAATAAACGGTACATTTACGGGTCTGTTTTTCGCAGTACTGCATCTTGAAAATGATTACATACCCCGGTATGCGCACATTTTCAGTCTTTGTACTGCAAAAACCATCTCCCGTAAATTTGTGCCGTTTATTTCCTGACAGCTCCTTAGCCGGTTTATGGATATAATCTTTTCCCGGAAAATTCCGTACATTTGCCGGAGTATGTATGACATTTTGGGAAATGAATATCAAATCGTTGAATATAAAAGGGCGGTTGTGGACGCTGGATGAGCCGTTTGTGGCGGGGATTCTGAACGTGACGCCGGACTCCTTCTACGAAGACAGCCGGATGCAAACCGAGTCGGCCATCCGTCGGCGGATAGAAACCATTCTGACGGAAGGCGGGCGGATGATTGACGCGGGCGGTTATTCGTCCCGGCCGGATGCGGCGGACGTTTCGGCGGCGGAAGAAATGCAGCGTCTGCGGCCGGCGCTGAAGTTGCTCTGCACGCATTATCCGGATGCCGCCGTATCGGTAGACACGTTCCGGGCGGAGGTCGCGCGATGGGCGGTGGAGGAATACGGCGTAGCCGTCGTCAACGACATTTCCGGCGGTACGCTCGACGCGCGGATGTTCGAGACGGTGGCGCGGCTGCAGGTGCCTTATGTCCTGATGCACATGCGTGGCACACCCCAGACCATGCGGCAAATGACGGACTATGCGGACATGATGGAAGAAATCATGCTCTATTTTGCGGAAAAGCTGCGTACGCTCCGGCTGCTGGGCGTGAACGACGTCATCCTTGACCCCGGTTTCGGATTCGCCAAAACACTGGATCAGAATTACGAACTGATGCGGCGTCTGCGCGAATTTGCCACGTTTGAATCGCCGCTGCTGGTCGGTATATCCCGCAAGCGGATGATCTCCGGTCTGCTCGGCGTAACGGCCGGCGAGTGCTTGAACGGGACGACCGTTCTCCACACGTTCGCCCTGCTCAACGGCGCAGACATCCTGCGGGTACACGACGTCAAAGCCGCCGTCGAAGCCGTCAAAATAACCCGTAAACTGAAAATCGAATAAATTATGTTAGTTTCGTTTGGAATCAAAGACGCCATAGACATCCTCCTGGTTGCCTACTTTGTCTATCAAACCTACAAGCTGATGAAGAGTTCGGGAACGCTGGTGATATTCGGCGGTCTGGTGTCCGTCATTGTCGTGTGGATCCTGGTCTCGCAGGTGCTGGAAATGCGTCTGATGGGCGCCATCCTCGACAAGTTCATCAGTGTGGGATTCATTGTGATCGTCATCCTGTTTCAGGACGACATCCGCCGTTTTCTGGTGGCGCTGGGGTCGAACCAAGGCTGGAAATTCCTGGTCAGGTTCTTTT
>JAISWC010000253.1 GCA_031271245.1 Tannerella sp.
CATCGCACATGCAGCATTCCGGACAGTACGTGACCGTCGAAAGCGCTACAAGGTAAATGGACAGTATGGCCGCCAGCAATTTCATGGCACAAAGATATGATTTTTTTTGCACGATACACAAAAGGGCGCACAGTGCGGGGCAATGTTATCAAGTTATACTGCGCGCGGTATGGTTTTGTGCATAAACAGGCAGTTGGGAGAATTTTCCAGTCGGAATTTTTAAGCAAATCAGCCAAACGCTCTTCGTTAAGTGCATGTATCCGAGGGAAAAAATGTTTTTGTGGTTTTGCTACCGGAATAAGATACCGGTTCATTTCCATCGGGACGTAACGAAATTTCCATCGAAGAGAAAATTTACGGGGATCGAAATAGAAAATAAGAGACATCAAACAGAGACAGGATTATGAATGAATTTAAAATTGTAACAGCATGAAGTACAGAGCAGTAAAGAAAGATAGTCCAGAAAATCCGGCGGCGCCGAAAAAACAGTATGCCAATGCGGTAAATGCAGGCAGGTTTGGGATAAAAGATTTTATTTCCTTTTGAGTATAAATGCGTACCCAAAATCGAACGTAATTATTTTTCAATGAAATAAATGCCGGTATTTGGCCAATTTCCGCTACCTTTGCTGCGGTCACTTGACCCTATGATTTATTGTTCTAAATGGAATTATTATGTCACAACTTATCAAATGTGTAGGCGTACTAACGTCCGGTGGCGACGCGCCGGGAATGAATGCGGCGATTCGTGCCGTCACGCGGTCGGCCATATACAACGGAATGGCGGTGAAAGGTATTTACCGCGGATACAGAGGATTGATCACAAATGAAATAGAGACTTTCAAGACGCAGAACGTCAGCAATATCGTCCAGCGCGGCGGGACGATTCTCAAAACCGCCCGCTGCGAAGAATTCCGGACGCCGGAAGGCCGCAAACAGGCGTACGAAACACTCTGTCGGGAACAGATCGACGCGCTGGTGGTGATCGGCGGCGACGGCAGCCTGACAGGGGCGCGTCTGCTGGCGCAAGAGCACAACTATCCGATTGTCGGCCTGCCCGGAACAATCGACAACGACCTCTACGGGACTGACATTACCATCGGCTACGACACGGCGCTGAACACCGTGATGGAATGTGTGGACAAGATACGCGACACGGCTTCGTCGCACGAACGGCTGTTTTTCATCGAAGTAATGGGACGCGACGCCGGTTTCCTGGCCCTGAACGGCGCCATTGCGTCGGGGGCGGAGGCGGCCATCATCCCCGAAATCTCGCTGGAGAAAGACCAGCTGGCGGAAATGATTGAAACCGGTTTCCGCAAATCCAAAAACAGCAGTATCGTACTGGTGGCCGAAAGCGAAGTGACGGGCGGGGCTATCGGCGTGGCGGAACGGGTGAAAAAGGAATATCCGCAGTTCGAGGTTCGCGTCTCCATCCTGGGTCACCTGCAGCGGGGCGGCTCGCCCTCGGCGCAGGACCGTATCCTGGCTACGCGCATGGGAGTGGCCGCGATCGACGCCCTGCTGGACGACCAGCGAAACGTGATGATCGGTATCCAGAATGAAGAAATCGTACATGTCCCCTTCGCCAAGGCCATCAAGAACGACAAACCCATCAACCGCGATTTGCTGAATACGCTCCGGATTGTCTCCATGTGACGGGGGTTATTCCGTTTTCAGGAAAAGGTCCATCAACTGCCTGGCAGCAACGAAGGAACTGAGTTCGCTGTTCAGCACTTTCTGCTCCATGCGGGGAAGCTGTCGCTCAATCTCCGGATGGTGATAGAAGGCGTTGTGCAGCATGTCGCGAATGCTTTCGTACATCCAGTAGCGGGACTGTTCGTTCCGCCTGTGCTCAAAATATCCGCTGGCTTTCGTAAAGGCGATGCAGGCGTCGATCATGTCCCAGATTTCTTTGATGCCCATGTTGTAATAGCCGGAGTAAGTGAGCACCTGCGGCGTCCAGCCGGATGCGGCGGGAGGAAAGAGGTGCAGTGCGTTCCGGAAATGCGATGCGGCCAGCCGAGCGCGGTCGATGTTGTCGCCGTCGGCCTTGTTGATCACAATCCCGTCGGCCATCTCCATGATGCCGCGTTTGATGCCCTGCAGTTCGTCTCCCGTACCGGCCAGCTGTATCAGCAGGAAAAAGTCAACCATCGAATGGACGGCCGTCTCGCTTTGTCCGACGCCGACGGTTTCCACAAAGACGGTATCGAAACCGGCCGCCTCACACAGGATAATGGTTTCGCGTGTTTTGCGGGCAACTCCGCCCAGCGAACCGGCTGTCGGGGAAGGGCGTATGAACGCATTTTTTTCGCGCGAGAGAGTTTCCATGCGTGTCTTGTCGCCCAGGATACTGCCCCCGGAACGTTCGCTGCTGGGATCGATGGCAAGCACGGCCAGTTTGTGACCTTTTTTCAGCAGGTACATCCCGAAAGCGTCGATGGAAGTGCTTTTCCCGGCTCCCGGCACGCCCGTGATCCCGATCCGCACCGAACGGCCACTCCGTGGGAGGCATCGCTCGATGATTTCCTGTGCCTGGAGGTGATGTTCGTCTTTGGCGCTTTCGATCAGCGTGACGGCCTGGCTGAGGATGGCAATGTCGCCGCGAAAGATGCCTTCCGTAAACTCGGAGGAGGTATACCGTCTGGGACGCAGGAGCCTTTTGAAATAAGGGTTGACGGTCGGAACGTCCGCCACACCCTCATTTACTTTCAGCCCCTTGTATTGCGTCTCGTTTTCGGGATGTTCCATCATCTGTACCCTTCGGCGACGACTCTGACCGTGCGTACCGGCCCGCGGGGATCGTTACAAACAAGGTATACGTCCGTAGCCAGCCGGCCTTCTACCGTTTTCGGAGAAAGAATCACGTTTATGGCGATGGACTCTCCGGCACGCAGTGTCTTCTTGGCCACTGCAACCTGGACGCGCCCATCGTCGCTGCCGACGCTGTGAAACGTCAGGTCCGACTTGCCTTCGTTGGTGATGATAACCTGCTGCGACACGGATTTGTTTCCCCAGCCGAAGAATCCGCTTTTCTTCAACTTGCCGAAATCCATCAGGGTATTCGAAAGCTGAATCGCCGGGGCGTTCGCTTTTTCTTCCGCCGTCAGTTTTGCAAAATTGTCGACAAAATTCATAGACAGCGGAACGTCCTCCCTGACCGTAGCGCCCGATGCGCTCACGGCCTTCCAGGTGATGTGACCCAGCATGTGTCCCCGTTTGTCCGGCAGTCTGGAGGCATCCAGCGTCATTTTGAACCGCTCCGCTTTTCCGCTCTTCAGCACCGCCGGCGCTTCCAGCCGGATGTATTCCGGGACATCTTCGAGCGAAAGCGTTACCTCTTCGTTCGAGAAATTCCGTATCCATACTTCCTGTTTGACCTCCTCTCCGGGACGGACGGTGTAAAACAGAAACGCCTTCCGTTCCAGCTGGACGGTTCCGATCGTGTCGCGAAAGGCGCGTTGCAGATTGGCGCGCTTGGGTACCACATCACCCTTGATGGTCACCCGCATACGCGGCCGTTTGTCGTTGGTGAAAATGGTCACGTTTTTCTGAAACGGGCCGGGACGGTTCACCGGATCGAACGTGATTTCCACATGGCCGGTTTTTCCCGGCGCAATCGGCTCTCTGGTCCAGTGCGGTTCCGTACATCCGCAGGAAGACTGGACGTGCGTAATGAGCAACGGCGCGTTTCCCGTATTCCTGACTTCAAACACGTGAGAGGCAAAGCCGGCTTCTTCTTCAATCAGTCCGAAATCGTAGGCGCTTTCCGGCAGTGTAGCCACCGGCGCGCCTTCCTCCGTTCCCGTCTTTCCGTCCTGCGGGTGTGCCGGCTGACACAGCAGAGCCAGTCCGGAAAGAAGAAGGGTAAATACCCGTGCGGTCTTCAACATCACTGTTCCGGGTTTTAGGATTTGGGGATCACGTTTCCTTTGATCGTCAGCGTATAACTGCCGGCACTCCCGTTACTGTAGATGCTGACCGGTTTGGTAAACCTGTTCGGCCGTCCTTTCGGATCGTAGGTGACTTTCACCTCGCCGGTTTTCCCCGGAGCAATCGGTTCTTTCGTCCATTCGGGCGTCGTACAGCCGCACGAAGCCACTACTCTTGAAATGACCAGCGGCAATTCGCCATTGTTGAGAACGGTAAAGGTGTGAGATACAGGGCCGTCGGCTTCGTTGATGTCTCCGAAGTCAAACGTTGTACTGTCTACCACCGTAATAGACGCTTCCTTCTGTTGCGCATAGACTATTCCGGAAGTCAGTAAAATAGTCATCAATACAAATAAAACACGTTTCATATTATTCCTTTTAATAGTTAAAAAACGAGGCAAAGTTAATGCTAATTCTTTATGGTTGTATCAGAATCTCCCTTATTTTTTCGTATATAAGAAAAAAAAGTGTGTGCATAGGGATTTTTGTCGTCCGGCGGGAAGTCCTGACGGGCTGTTTCCGTCCATTCCGTAGCGGCGAACGGCGGGAAAAAAGCGTCTGCATCCGCAAACGTGTGATGCACTCCGGTCAGGTACATTTTCCCGGCCAGCGCCATGGCCTGCCGGTACACGCCGGCGCCGCCGATGATAAACACTTCTTCCTCCCGTTCACAGGCAGCCAGCGCCTCCTGCAGCGAATGATAAAGTTCGCAGTGTTCGTAATGCCTGTCAGTATCGGCGCTGAGGACGATATTTCTCCGGTCGGGCAAGGCGCCGCCGGGCAGGGATTCAAACGTTTTCCGTCCCATAATCACCGTATGACCGGCGGTAATTTCCTTAAAACGTTTCAGGTCGCGGGGCAGGCGCCACAGCAACTGCCCGTCTTTACCGATCGCTCCCTGTTCATCCGTAGCTACAATAATGGAAATGATACTCATAACAGTCTCTTAAATCATTGAATTTCATACCGATACTTCGCCTTTGATATGCGGGCAGGGGTTGTAATTGAGCAGTTCGAAATCTTCGTAGTGGAAATCGAAAATACTTTTTACGTCGGGATTGATTTTCATCTGCGGGAGCGGACGCGGCGTTCGCGTCAACTGCACCTGCACCTGCTCAAGGTGGTTGCTGTAGATATGCGCATCGCCCAGCGTGTGGATGAAATCGCCCGCTTCCAGTCCGGTCACCTGCGCCATCATCTGCAACAGCAACGCATAGGAAGCGATATTGAACGGCACGCCCAGAAAAATATCGGCGCTTCGCTGGTACAGTTGCAAACTCAGCCGTCCTTCAGCCACGTAGAACTGAAAAAAAACGTGGCAGGGCGGGAGGTTCATGTTGGCAAGATCGCCCACGTTCCAGGCGCTGACGATGATGCGTCGCGAATCGGGATGATGTTTGATGGCATGAACGGCGTCGCTGATCTGATCGATGAAGCCGCCCTTATAGTCCGGCCAGGAACGCCACTGGTAACCGTAGATGTGTCCCAGGTCGCCGTGTTCGTCCGCCCATTCGTTCCAGATACGTACGCCGTGTTCCTGCAGGTAGCGCACGTTCGTATCGCCCTGCAGAAACCACAGCAGTTCGTAGAGGATCGACTTCAGATGCAGTTTCTTGGTCGTAAGCAGCGGGAATCCCCCGCGCAGGTCGAACCGCATCTGATACCCGAAGATACTCCGTGTTCCCGTGCCCGTCCGGTCCTGTTTCTCCACTCCCTGCCGGAGCACGTCTTCAAGCAAGTTTATATATTGTCTCATAACACACGCAAAAGTAAGCAATAAAATGATGGGGACAAAAAAAGAGAGTTGAATAGAAATCTTTTCCCCTTTTGGGATGTAATCTGAGTACTTACAAAATTTTCCACAATTTCCGGCAGCATCTTTTTTTTGAGGTGCCGGAGAAAAAGAGTATCTTTGCGACGAAAAAAAGTCTATATTTTTTATTTGATTGAACAAATAATGACGACACTTGCTGATATTCTCAAAGATTCGGATTATAAACAGGCGCAATTCGATCTTATGCTGATTCAGGAATTTGAACGAAAAATCGTTATCCGCACGGATAAGAACGGGAAACAAATTCCATATATCAACTGCGCTATACGCAAAAAAGAAATCCGCCTTACACCCGAAGAAGCTGTCCGGCAACTGTATCTGGAAATATTACTTGGCGATTACCAATATCCTGCCGACCGCATAGAATTGGAGTACGCCGTGAATTTCGGACGGTAAAAGAAACGCGCCGATATTGTGATTTTCGACAAACAACAGACCACTTCGCCCTATATCATCGTGGAGATGAAAAAACCGAAACTCAAAGACGGCAAGGAACAGTTGAAATCGTACTGCAACGCTACCGGAGCGCCTATCGGCGTGTGGACAAACGG
>JAISWC010000339.1 GCA_031271245.1 Tannerella sp.
GATTCCGTCTATGCGGCGATCGGCATGATGCCGGAGGTGCTGGACGAAAACGTGAAGAATCTACTTCAAAGTTGGCACATGCAATATTTTTCCAATGTTGAAAAGTATTGTCTGGACGAGGACAGGAATGTCTCCTTTCCGGAGGAAGTTTACCGGCAGCGGCTGGCGCGGATGCCCTGCGTCATCCCGATGACCTGTAACCGGATGGTACGGGACTGCATCGACCTGTACGCCGGCCGGCGGCGCAGCCTGATGCGCTACATCATGGGCATGGCCGACGTCTATTTCCCGATCTTTGAACAGATTCTGGATGAACACCAGTTGCCGCTCGAACTGAAATACCTCGCGGTGGTGGAAAGTGCGTTGAATCCCCATGCCCTGTCGCGTGTCGGGGCGGCCGGGCTGTGGCAGTTCATGCTCCCGACCGCCAAAGTCTACGGCCTGGAGGTCAACAGCCTGATCGATGAACGCCTGGACCCCTACAAGGCGACACACGCCGCCTGCCGCTACTTCAAGGAAATGTACGAAATGTACGGCGACTGGTATTATACGATCGCAGCCTACAACTGCGGCCCGGGCAATGTGAACAAGGCCATTCACCGGGCCGGCAACAAGACGGATTTCTGGGACATTTTCCCCTATCTGCCGAGGGAAACGCGCTCCTACGTTCCACTTTTCATCGCGGTAGCCTATGTCATGACCTATCATTGCGAACACAACCTCTGCCCGATCCGGACGGATCTTTCCGTCGCTTCGGATACGCTGATGATCAACCGCCTGCTGCATCTCAGGCAGGTGTCCGAAGCGCTTGATGTGGACTTCGATCTGCTGAAAATGCTCAATCCGCAGTACAAGCGCGATATTATTCCGGGAAGCATCCAGCCGTCCGTACTGAAACTCCCGGTGTCGGCCACCTACAGCTTCATTCATCGGGAAGACACGGTCTACCTGCACCGGGTGGAAGAACTGCTGGCCAACTGCAAGCCCGTGGACATTTCCGGGGAAATCAGTCCGGACACCCGTGAAACGGTCCGCCATACGGTAGCGAGCGGCGAAAACCTGCATATCATAGCCAACCGCTATGGCGTAACGGCGAAGGATATTCGCAAATGGAACCGGTTAGGTTCCAACCGGGTGCCCAAAGGCCGGCGGCTGGTTATCCACATCGACAACGGCGGACTCACGTACGCCGCCAAAGAAGACCCGCCTGTCCGGGAACAGAAAAATACCGCCGCTTCATCCGTCCGTGTGACGGAAACCAAAACGGCACCAGACGTCGGCGAGGAAGGAAACACGATTTCGTACACCGTTCAGTCGGGCGATTCGCTGTATTCGATTTCGAAAAAATATCCGGGCGTGACCGTTGCGAAAATACAGTTGGCCAACCGGATGAAGGATAATAAACTGCGAATCGGGCAGGTATTGAAAATCCCGGTCGGATAACTACAGGACAATCATTGAATGTTTTGCTTTATGGAAGAAGATGCTGTCACATTGGATGAACAAAGGGTTGAGGAAGAGTTCAATCTGCTGATAGAGGATTATTTGAATTCCAACCACCGGCGGAAGGTGGAGCGTATTACCAAAGCGTTTCAGTTTGCCAGGGAAGCGCATCGCGGCGCCAAACGCGAACTGGACAACGATCCTTATATCATGCACCCGCTGGCCGTTGCCCGTATCGTATGCAAGGAGATGGGACTGGGTTCCACTTCGATTTGTTCGGCGCTGCTGCACGATGTGGTCGAAGACACCGAATATACGGTGGAGGACATCCAGGAAATGTTTGACGACAAGATTGCCGAAATCGTAGACGGGCTGACTAAAATCACCTTCAACGAAAAAAACGCCGAACAGACTGCTACCGCTGACACCCCCTTTCCCGGCTCGACAGCCAAACCCACTTCCAAACAGGCCGAAAACTTCCGCAAACTCCTGCTGACCATGAGCAGCGACATCCGCGTAGTCCTGATCAAGATCGCCGACCGGCTGCACAACCTGCGTACGCTCGACCCCATGAAACCGACCAGCAAGTTTCGCAGTATCGGCGAAACCCTGTTCATCTACGCCCCCCTGGCCAACCGCCTCGGACTTCACACCATCAAAACCGAACTGGAAAACCTCAGTTTCAAATACGAACATCCGAAGGAATACGAGATCATTCACAACAAACTGCGCACGATGGAGAGTTCCCGTCAAATCCTGTTTCAACACTTCGCCGGGCCGGTCGATGAGAAGTTACGTGCCATGAATCTGACTTATGAAATGTGGGATCGTATCAAATCGCCCTACTCCATCTGGCAGAAGATGGAGGCCAAAAAAATCCTGTTCGAAGACATTTACGATATTTTCGCCGTCCGGATCATCTTTGAATCCAGGGAAGGCATCGACGACAAAAATTTGTGCTGGGACATTTATGCGATCATTACGGACATCTACCCTGTACATCCCGAACGCACACGCGACTGGGTCAGCCGTCCGAAAGCCAACGGCTACCAGGCGCTGCAACTGACGGTCATGGGGCCGGACGGACAGTGGATCGAGATACAAATCCGGAGCCGGCGCATGAACGACATTGATGAAAAAGGCTTTGCCGCCCACTGGAAATACAAGGAGAACAAAGGAGAGATCGAGGAAGACACGGAACTGGAAAAATGGCTGCATACCATTACCGAAATTCTGGAGAACCCGAATCCCAACTCGCTGGATTTTCTCGACACCATCAAAATGAATCTGTTCTCGTCCGAGATATTCGTATTCACGCCGAAGGGAGAAACCAAGACCCTGCCCCAGGGCGCCACTACCCTCGATTTCGCCTACGAACTCCACACCGACATCGGCAACAACTGCATCGGCGCCAAAGTGAACCATCACTTAGTGCCGCTCAGCCACCCGCTGAGGAACGGAGACCAGGTTGAAATCCTGACCTCCCATTCGGGGCATCCCTCCGGCGAATGGCTGTCGTATGTCGTCACGGCCAAGGCGCGTACCCGGATTGAAGCCGTCCTGAAGCGCGTCCGCAAGGAGTTGGCCAAAAAGGGCGAACAGAAACTGAACGACTGTTTCCGGAAAGCGGGCATCGAACCGCTCACCTCCTATCTGGACAAAGTGGCCGTATATTATGCTTTTCCCAAGCGTGAAGACCTCTGTTACGCCATCGAAAAGGGAGATGTGGCTCTCCCCGAAAACATCAAGAAAATCCTGAAGGACAAAACCGACAACACCCTTTTCAAATACGTAAAAGACGTGCTGCATGTGGGTCAGAAGAAAAAAAGCCCGTCGGAACCTCCCACGTACGACCGCAGTCGGCCGTATAAGCTCAGCGAAAGCGAATTTGGGCGGAATTACGTGGTTGCCAGCTGCTGCAAACCCATTCCGGGCGACGACGTGCTGGGCTTCATCAACGACGACCATACGGTGGTCGTTCATAAGCGTTCATGTTCAATTGTCGTGCGGTTGAACAGCAGTTTCAGCAACCGCATTCTTTCCACAGAATGGAGCAGCCACACGCATTTTTCTTTCGAAGCCACGCTGGCAGTCAAGGGCATCGACTCGGTTGGCG
>JAISWC010000350.1 GCA_031271245.1 Tannerella sp.
CCGTCGCTAACGGTTTGCATGTCATTACGGTGAACAGGGTAGGGTATGAGCCGGATCCTTCAGGCCGGACGAACGGCATACAGTTTTGGGGACACAGTTTCGTTGCCGGTCCGCAGGGGGAGATTATTTATCAATCTCCCGACAGGGAAGAAGATGTAAAGGTGATAGATATAGACTTGCAACGTAGCGAACAGGTTCGCCGCTGGTGGCCTTTCCTGCGCGACAGGCGGATAGATGCCTACGAAGGGCTGACGGAAAGGTTTCTGGATTGATACAGGTTACCATTTTGAATACGGATGCTTTGAAAGCACGGCGTTGCAGTATCGCGCATCGCTGCTTACTTCCCGCTCAATCCATGCGGGAAGTTCAAACGTGTCTTCTTCCGATTCAAGTTCTATCTCGGCAACCGTAAGTCCTTCATTTTCGCCGTGAAATATGTCAATTTCCCATATATATCCTTTATATTCGACATAATGACGCACTTTATCAATGATTCCGGGCAAACACAGTTTCATGAGTTCTTCCGCATCTTCGCTTGAAACCGGGGTTTCAAACTCATAGCGGCTCCAACCGCGCTCGTTGGAAGCGCTTTTGACTGTTAAAAAGGATTCACTGTCAGTGATCCTGATACGAACAGTGCGCTCCCTGTCCGCACAAAGGAAGCCTTGCCTGATATGCTTTTTTTTGAAAGCCTTATCAATAAAAGAATCATCTCTTACTAAAAATTTTCTTTCTGTTTCCATTTATTTTATTGTTACCATCGTAGCGCCGAAACCGTATTCACGAAACGAAGCGTCCTGAAAACGGCTGCCGTTTTTATAAGTCGTCTTTAACTCCTTCTCTATGGCTGCCCGCAGTACGCCTTCGCCCTTGCCGTGGATGAAAACAATTTTTTGTCCTTTCCTGTTCCTGTTGCCTTTCATCACTTCGTGAAATTTGGATATTTGATATTCAAGTATCCCGGCATTGTTCATTCCCGAAACCGTGTCTGTCAGCTGATGGATATGCAGGTCAACTTCTATCGTTTTATTTTCTTTTTCAGGTTTCCTGAATACCTGTTTGACGGAGGCGCTGTCTTCCTTTCTTGAAATCATTGCTTCACGGATTTCCGAAGCGCCGACAAGCATTTGTTTTTCAGGCCTGTCATTTATAATTAACGGGAAAATCAGCGCATCTTCGTCGAAGAAGTCATTCTTTGTGAAACAGTGCAGCTTATAGAATTTAACGGTGTCGAGCCGCAGGTCAACAGATGCAGGGTTTTTCAGCGAAAACGGTTTGTCTTTTTTGAAAGCTATCATTTGTATGCAGATACGTTCATGATCCGTTAATTCCGATTTTTCAAACTCTTCAATGAAAATTTTCGTGTCAGGCTCTATGATTCCGTTGAATTTGCCTGTCCAACTGTTGTTGTTACAGCTCATATAATTGATAAACAGGTAATAATTGCTTTCATTGATAATGTATGATTCAAAAGCGCTTTGCATAAATGATTTGGGATCGGTCGGCAGGAAGGCGAGGCTTACGTTCAGCCGCTCTCCCTGTGGCGTTTCGACGAATATAAACTCCTTTTTCACGGGCTTTTTCTCTTCATTTTGAACAGCAGGCCTGTAAGGTTCGGGTTCCCGGTTCTCCATTCTCCTGTCCGGTTCGCCAACAACGACACATTCGGCAATCAATACCGGGACGTCAAACCCGTTTTCATCTTCTACGAGTACCTGGTTTTTGCCGTGAAAGGCGGTAACCGTACCGCCGCCCACGCTGTTCAAAAAACGTACTTTATCTCCTATGTTTACCTTCATATTGTTTGTTTTTTTACGGGACAAAAGTAGTAAACTTCGGGCATAATTCAAAAATTTCCCGTTCCGCTGTGCGTTTCGGATTGTCGCATATTGTCTGTTCTGCCGGGAAGAAAATATCGGCAATAAAGCATAATGCCGGGTAAAGTGTTTACCAAACGCTTGTCAGAGCCTGCTTCATCGAGTATCTTTCTGAAACTGCGAGGGCGACTTGCCGAACTGCGCCTTGAAACATTTACTGAAATAGAACGGGTCGTTGATGCCCACCTTGTAGGATACTTCCGATATGTTCAGGTTTGTGGTTGTCAGCAGTTCGGCGGCCTTTTTCATGCGGATGATGCGGACATATTCGTTCGGCGAATGGCCGGTAAGTCCTTTCATCTTTTTGTAGAAATTTGTGCGTCCCATGCCGACGTGGCGGGCAAAGTCGCCTACGGAAAAATCAACGTTTCCGATGTTTTGTTCAATGAGGCGGTGAATATGGTCGATGAAGGCCTTGTCTTTTTCCGTACAGCGGAAGAGGTAGTTGGTTTCGTCCGGATCTTGTTCGAATTTGCGTTGCAGTTTTTCGCGCTGTTCGATGAGTTTCACAATGCGCATTCTAAGGTATTTGACGCTGAACGGCTTGGTAATATACGAATCGGCGCCCGCCTGTATCCCTTCCAGTTGGTGAGCTTCCGACGAATGGGCTGTGAGCAGGATGACGGGGATATGGCTGGTGAGGAAATCGCTTTTCAACCGTCGGGTGACTTCGAAGCCGTCTATTCCGGGCATCATCACGTCGCAAACGATCAGCGTCGGCTGTTCGCTGACGGCTTTTTCCAATCCTTCGGTTCCGTTCCCGGCCATAGTCAGTGTAAAGAAATTGTATAACTGGCTGCGAATGAAATCGCGCACTTCGTCGTCATCCTCGATCACGAGCAGTTTGTAATTGAGGAAAGGCTGGTTAAGCGGCGGGGATACCGGTTCCTGTTCTGCATTTTCAGACGTTTCGCCATATTTGTATGGGAGTTTTGTATCGACCGCCTTGTAGCCCTCGTAGTTCGCATCCGACAGTGGGACGGATACGCTGAAGCAAGCTCCGCCCAGTTCCGAGTCGGTATATTCCACTTTACCTTTGTGCACAGAAGCCATTTCGGCCGTGAGGTGCAACCCGATGCCTGTCCCGCCCAGCGACCGGTCGAGCCGGGCAAAGCGTACGAATAGCGAACTTCGTTTTTCTTTGGGGACGCCTGGGCCGCTATCCGATACGCTCAGTGTCAGGCAGTCGTCGGCTTCGGAAAAAATCAGGCGCATCAGGACGATGCCACATTCGGGCGTATGCTTCATGGCGTTTGACAGGAGATTATACGCTATCTTGTCAAACTTGCTCCTGTCCAGCCACATTTCCCTCTGGGGAAGGTTGGATTTGAACAGGAACTCGATGCTTTTCTTTTCCGCCATTTCTTCGAACGTCCGGTAGATGTCGTAAAAGAAAGACACGGCCTCCGTCCGTTCCGCCTGCAGTTCCAGTCCTTTGTTTTGCAGGAGGCGGAATTCGAGCAGCTGGTCTATCAGGTGAAGCAGGCGCGAAGCGCTCTTTGCGATATGTCCTATTTGTTTCGAGACGGCGGTCGGCACGTTGTTCATGCCTTCCAGGTTTTCTATTGAACCGCGAATGATGGTCAGCGGCGTACGGAATTCGTGCGAAATATTCGTGAAAAAGCGGAGTTTGTATTCCGTCAGTTGTCGTTCGACTTTCACATCTGTGTTCAGCTTGTTGATTTTCATTATAATTTTGACGGCAAACCATGCGGCGACGAAGAAAAGAACCAGGTAAGCAGCATACGCCCAGCCCGATTTCCAGAACGGCGGGGCGATTACGAATTTGAGTTCCGTCTCGCTGTCCGTCCATACCCCAAGGCTGTTGCATCCTTTCACCCGGAAAGTATATGTACCTGCGGGTACGTTGCGGTAAACGGCGATATTGTGCCGTCCGGGAGGATTCCAGCCATCTTCATATCCATCCAGGTAGCAGGCGTACCGGTTGAAGTCGGGCGAACGGAAATTGAGCATGGCAAATTTGATGTCGAACGAGTTTTGGTTGTGTTTCAGTTTGATGGAACGGATCATGGCGATGCTTTCGTTCAGCGGCGAATTGTCCTGTCCGGGACGCATGTCCGCGCCGTTTATTTTCAGTTCCGTGATAATCACCGGCTGGGTAGGGGAGTTGTATTCGATTTGCGACGGGTCAAAGATATAAACCCCCGAATAACCGCCGAACATCAGTTCGCCGACTTTGTTTTTCCAGCCCGCATTGTCGTTGAACAGGGCGGTTTGAGCGCCGCTTGAAAAGCTGAAGTTCTCAAAGCGTTCGGTTTCGGGATTGAACCGCGAAATACCGCTTCCCCCTTCGGTGCTTACCCAAATGTAACCTTCGTCATCTTCGAGGATGGTTTGGATCAGTTCGTTGGACAGCCCGTTTGCTGCCGTGTAGTGTTTGAACCATGATTTCCCGAGTGCTTCTTCCCTGACCAGGAGGTTCAGGCCGCCGCCAGTCGTGCCGAACCAGAGGCGTTTCTTGCTGTCTTCGAAGATGGCTTTCACTTCGTTGTTACTGATCGAACGGTCGTCTTTTACATCGAAATGAAAGTTGATGTACCGGTCGGGATTGCGTATCAGTTCGTCGGGGTCAAACACGTTGACGCCTTCGTTCGTGCCCGTCCACATCATGCCGGTATGGTCCTGCATGATGACGCGCACCATGTCCTGGTTGACGGTGCGTGCGTTGATATGCCGGAAAGTGACCGGCAGCCCGTCGAGGTCGGCATAGTGCAGGCCGCCGCCGAACGACGCCACCCAGATCCTGTTCTTTGTGTCGCGCAGAATGTCGAACACATTGTCGCTGGTAGTATTCTGGCGTGCAATGTCATGCAGGTGGTAGTGGCGGACAGGCGCTTCGCCCGAAGGCGGGAAGACGAATATCCCGTTGCCGCGCGTGCCGAGCCAGATATTGCCCGGCGTGTCTTCCGTGATGCAAAACGGCAGGCTGTTTTCAATTTTGTGTGATCTTATCTTGTTGAAGGCCGTGTTATAGATGTGCAGGTAGCCGTTTCGCGTGCCTATCCAGAACCGTCCGTGCGTATCTTCGTAGATCAGGCGGACGGCATTGTCGCGGTTGCCCGTTTTCGCCGATGCGGGATACAGGATACGGAACGGGTAATTGTTCAGCGAAATCTTGCTGATGCCCGCAAATTCCGTCCCGATCCATATTTCGCCCGACTTGTCTTCGGTAACGCACAGCAGGTAATTCGTCGGCAATTCGCTGTTCCCGGTCGTATAATGGTGTATCCGGCCGTCGTTCGGGTCGAGAGCGAACAGGCCGTTTCCGTAGGTGGTTATCCATATAATATCGCGTGAATCGTGGTACACTTCATACCGTTCGGCGTCGATGGTCGAAAGGATGTTTTTGGGGATAAGGCTGATTTTCTCGAAGCGGTTGCCGGGCAAATGCCGCCAGATGTTCCCTGAATGGTTATATATCCATTTATTGCCTCTGTTGTCGGTATATACGGAAATATCCCGGACGGTTTCGTTGTTAAAAAGAGTTTTGAGCGGGATAAAGCCCGTTTTCCGCGAATCGAAGACCAGGATATCTTCCCGCGCTGCAATCAGGACAAACCCGTCGTGGAGCGATGTAGTAGCGGCAGTCAGTGTCAGTGATCTGTTCCCGGGAAAGGCAACCGGCCTGCCGAATTTCTGCTGCTTCGAATCATACGGGAGGATGTGCCGGTCGTTAATGAAATACAGGCGCCCGTCCGATTCGCTGACGGCCGAAAACGCTTCGGGCAATACTTTCACGGCGTGTCCGTTTTCCAGCCGGAATATTCCCGAATCAGCGCCTATCCAAATCCGGCGCTGTGCATCTTCATGCACGAAGAGAACCCGGAGACTGCCCAGTTCCTGCTCGCCGAAGCGCAAGGCTTGTATTTTTTCTCCATTGTGCCGTATGCGGCAACATCCGTCACTTTTGCCCCACAGCCACACATCGCCGTCCGAACAAATGCGGACCATGGAAAAATTCTTCCGTTCATTTGCAGGATCATAGTCTATAAAACGTTCCAGACGGGGACTGTAACAGCAAAAAATATCGGAGGTCGTACGAATCCAGATGTAGCCGTGCCTGTCTTTCGTCATGCTCCGTATGCGATTGTCCGGTAGCGAGACGAAATTACCCTTTTCGGGAAGCATCACGATAAATTCCTTTCCGTCGTAACGGTTCAGTCCGTTGATGGTGCCCAGCCAGATGAAGCCGGTGCTGTCCTGCATGATGCACCGGACGGTATTTTGGGACAAGCCGTCGCGCTCGCTGATCCATTCGAACCGGAGTGTTTCCATTGCGCCGACGGATGTAGATAACAACAACGTCCAGACGATACGGCAAACATATATTTTTCGCGCAAATAATTTCATTGGGTAATATGCATTTAATTTATGCAAATATAATTCAAAAAATCGATATTCCGTTGTCGAGCGAACGAAAATACACAAAAAGTGTACGATATTTTGTTTTGTGCGTACAATCTTCCATGTAAAAACACGAAATTTCATGGCATATCAAGTAATGGAGTTGTACTTTTGCACAAAGTTTCTTCCGTTCACCCAACGTTAAAATTATATAAAGATGCTAAATAAACGAAATATAATAATCAGGCATTGTTTTTTTATAACGGTAGTCTTATTTGCGAGCATGACCATGTATACGCAAAACTATACGGATATGGAACAACCGGACGATGGTGGCGGTATTTTCGACACGCACGATCTGGTCGCAGCAGTCCTTACGCCGGTAACAAGCGTAGACTTGCAAGGCGCACGCCGTATATTCTACACATCCGCTCCCAAATCTGTTGCTGCTTTCCGGCTGACTTCCGTCGTTCTGCCCGCCAACGCATCCAACCCGACCCTTACCTGGTCGTCGCCGGATCCTGCGATAGCGGCAGTGAATGCTACCGGAGAAGTTGTGCTTACAGGAGGTTTCGGCGTGACCGTCATCAAGGCGGAAACTAACGACGGGTCGGGCGTAGCCGGATACTATTATATCGAAGTGGCAGCTGCCAACCCGTATGACGTGTTCTCGGATTTTGAAGCCAATGCCTCTCCGTTTACCGGCGGCCGTTCCTCGTTCCAAAATACACAAACCATTTATTTTAACGGATCAGGCAACGGGAACAGGGGCACGGCATGGCCGCTCTCCGGCGCTATATCCGGGGGCGTCATCAACCTGAAATTCGACTGGTTTGCCGGATTGGTCACTACCAACTCCAATACCGGCGTCCTGAGCATACAGGATGCGACAAGTCCTATCCCCAATAAAATTTTATCCTTCATATATGCCAACACCTCCCTGACGAATCATTTCCGCTATCTTACCGGAAGCTACACGCCTTCGGGCGACGATCCCCCGAAGGGTATTGCCATAGAGAACATTACTGCATTAGACAGATGGTACACGCTCGATATCACCATTGACTATCATGCGAACGAATGTGCGTTCACCATTACGAATAGGGACAACCCTTCCGTCACCCAAACGGTTACGAACATTTCCCTTTCGCCGGTATATTCGCCACAGCCAAATATAGGTTCGTTGTACATCAACGGACTTCGCGCCGCTACGCAAGGGCTGAATATCACTTCCGCAATAGATAATTTCAGATATAAGGTAGTGGATGCCACATTGCCGACTTATGCCGTTACAAGTTTGTCCGTAGATGGTCTCGATCAAGTAGCTCCCGGCAGAGAAATACTGGTATATCCGAAAATCCGGCCAGGCAATGCACTAAATAAAAACGTGACGTGGTCATCTTCCGATCCGGCAGTAGCAACAGTAACGGTGGATGGGCACGGCCGTGCCGTCATCACTGGCGTCTCCGAAGGAACGACCGTCATCACGGCTACGTCGGTCGAAAGCCCGTCAATATATGCAGAAAAGACGATTACCGTAGCGCCGGTCATGCTCCCGCAACGGCAGATGGAACAGCTTGACCGCGGATTGGTAGCAGTCAAAACCGGTTCTAACATTTTTCTGAGCTGGCGTCTTTTCAATACGGATCCTTCCGATGTTACATTTAATATATATAAGAACGGAAACACCGTTTCGCTTAACGGATCGCCGCTCAGCGCTGCATATACCGATTATCTGGATAACGGCGGGAGCACAAGCGACACTTATTCCGTCGCCGTATTGTATGGCGGCACGGAGGTTTATCGCTCGGAGCCGGTAACAGCCTGGGGACAGCAATACCTTAACATCCCGGTACAGATGCCGACGACAGGGCATTTGCCGAATGGCACGCCCTACACCAACTATACGATCTATGACGGTTCTACTGCCGACCTGGATGGAGACGGGCAGTATGAAATCGTCTTCCTCTGTGGGCCGGCCAATATGCAGGACAACTCGAATGCAGGCGCAACCGGTAATGTGTTTATCGATGCTTATAAACTGGACGGCACCAAACTGTGGGGAAGCGGGAAATACATCGATCTTGGCAGCAATATCCGTGCCGGGGCGCACTACAGTCCGTTCCTGATATTTGACTTCGACGGCAACGGAAAAGCGGAAATCATTGTGAAAACAGCCGATGGCACCACAGACGCCCTGGGAACGCGGTTAGGAACAAATACGGTTTATGCCAATGCGGACGGATTTGTACTCAGTGGCCCCGAATATCTGTCGGTATTTGACGGAGCAACCGGCCGGTTGCTCGCTTCGGCGCCTTACGATCCGCCCCGAGGCAACGTCTCGGCATGGGGCGACGGAATAGGTAACCGTGCAGACAGGTTCCTTGCCGCCGTAGCTTATCTGGATGGTATACATCCGAGCGCGGTAATGTGTCGCGGCTATTATACACGGACGACGCTTTGCGCATGGAATTGGGACGGCGTGAGCCTGACTGAAGAATGGCTGTTTGATACCAATAACCTGCCGGGAGGCGGCGCTCAATATAAAGGACAGGGCAATCACAATATGTCGGTCGGCGATGTGGACGAGGATGGCAAGGATGAAATCATATACGGTTCGCTTACTATTGACGACAATGGTCAGGCTATGTACACTACCGGATACGGTCATGGCGATGCTATGCATGTGGGTAAATTAGATCCGAGCCGTCCCGGATTGCAGATGATGGACGTACACGAAAGCCCGTTCCCATACGGTCTGGAAATGCACGACTTGTTGACAGGCGATCTGATTTGGGGTGTAGTTGCATCGGGCGACATCGGCCGCGGAGTAGCAGCCGACATTGATCCGACATTCGAAGGCGTGGAATCATGGAGTGTCGGAGGTCTCGGCACTTGGTCGGCGCAAGGCGCAAAGATCAGCGGCAGTTCCCCCGGTTCGATGAATATGGCTATCTATTGGGACGGCGATACGGGACGCGAACTGTTCGACGGCCAGAGCAATCCTTCGGTTACCAAACCGACGGTAAGCGGAAGCGCACCTAACAAGTCATTTGGCAGCAGTAATATTATCACATTCTCAGGCGCATCCACCAACGGCGGCACAAAAGCCAATCCCTGCCTGCAGGCAGATATTCTCGGCGACTGGCGGGAAGAAATAATTCTGCGTGCGTCGGATAATACTGCGCTACGAATTTATACCACAACTGCGTCTACGTTACATTCCGGCAACGGCGCAGTACCTGTTTCCGGGATACCGACCTTGATGCACAACAAGGAATACCGGCTTGCCGTAGCCTGGCAAAATAGCGGTTACAACCAGCCTCCGCATGCAGACATATTTATCGGTTATAACATGGCTAATGTGGATAGAACGGCCCACGGCGCAGGATTTACCGTTACGCTGGATCCGGACGGCGGTACATTCGGTGATGACGGGTCTCAAATCCCAAGGAATATCATGACCGTCACAGGCGCACATATTCCATTCCCGGAAGTAACCAAAGCGGGCGGATTCTATTCCGTCGGCTGGATGTTTGCCGACGGTACGCTATACAATCCTACGGCTACATATAAGGAAGATCTTTCGTTGAAAGCAGTATGGAATTTGTACACGGTTACATTTGTGGACGAAGGCGTCGAAACCTGTCAACAGGTATCTTACGGTTCAAAAGTGTCTCAGCCCTCTACGCCTGTACGCGAAGGTTACACTTTCGAAGGATGGTCATATAA
>JAISWC010000010.1 GCA_031271245.1 Tannerella sp.
GCCGAGCGTTACATCACGCAGGAACTCAAGATCTATGAGGAAAAAATCCTGGGAGCGGAAGAAAAAATCCTCGAACTGGAAATGCGGCTTTTCAACGAACTGGTGCTTGCCGTGGCCGAACATACGCAGCCGATTCAGCAGGATGCACAAGCCATCGCTCACCTGGACTGCCTGCTTTCCTTCGCCTGCATCGCCACCCACAACGGCTACGTCAAACCGGTTGTGGATGAATCGGATGTCATGAACATCAAAGAGGGACGCCATCCCGTCATCGAACGGCAACTGCCGCCGGATGAGCCGTACGTCGCCAACGATGTTTATCTGGACCGCAACAAACAGCAAATACTGATTATCACCGGGCCGAACATGGCCGGAAAATCAGCCCTGCTGCGACAGACGGCGCTCATCACGCTGATGGCGCAAATCGGAAGTTTCGTCCCGGCCAAAAAAGCCCATATCGGACTGGTCGACAAAATCTTTACCCGCGTGGGGGCGTCGGACAACATTTCCCTGGGCGAATCCACCTTCATGGTGGAAATGACCGAAGCGGCGGAAATCTTGAACAACCTCACTTCGCGCAGCCTGATTATCTTCGATGAACTGGGACGCGGCACCAGCACCTACGACGGCATATCGATCGCCTGGGCGATTGTGGAACATATCCACGAACATCCGACGGCCGGCGCCCGTACGCTCTTTGCCACGCATTACCACGAACTGAACGAAATGGCGCATTCGTTCAAGCGAATCAAAAACTTCAACATCTCCGTAAAAGACACCGGAAGCAAGGTGATTTTCCTGCGAAAACTGGTTCCGGGGGGCAGTGAACACAGTTTCGGCATCCATGTGGCAAAAATGGCGGGAATGCCCAAAAGCATCGTCAGGCGCGCCGATGAAATCCTCAAGCAGTTAGCGAACGGAAACAGCCAGTCCGGCATCACCACCAAGCCGGTAAAGGGTCTTGCTTCCAGCGGCGAAGGATACCAGTTGAGTTTCTTCCAGCTGGACGACCCCGTGCTCGACCAGGTGCGCAAAGAAATCATGAATCTGGAAATCAATAACCTGACGCCGCTGGAAGCGTTGAACAAACTGAACGACATCAAACGGATTATCAAAGGATGATTCAAAATAAGCAACAGGTAGTTAGTAGAGTAGCAGTTTGGAGATTTCCGCTGCTACCGTTCACCGGCAGTTTACTTTATCCACGAGGCTACCCTCTACTAACTACCAACTATTTCATAAACAATCCACCAAATCATGCCGCACGCAATATAAGCGAAACGCCGGTATTCATTTCCGTAAAACCTTCTTCTAACGTTTCGCCGTCTTCCGCACCAGCACCTTGTCTATCCGGGCCTTGTCCATCTCGGCGATTTCGAAGTTAAAATCTTTCCATGTCAGTTTGTCGCCCGTTTTGGGGACACGTTCCAGGATTGCCAGAATCAGTCCGCTCAAGGTATTATAGTCATATTCGGCATACAAATCTTCCAGGTCGAAGTATTCGAGAAAATTGTAGAATGAATACTGGCCGTCCACCAGCCAGCTGTCGTCCGTACGTTTTTTAATCTCCTGCTCCTCGTCCACGTCGAGCATCTGGCCAATCAGGGCTTCCATAATATCTCTCAGCGTTACAATGCCCTGTATGCCGCCGAACTCGTCCGTCACAAGACCGTATTTCACCCGCGCCTTCCTGAACTGTTCCAGCGCTTTGTACACGCTCTGGTTTTCGGGGACGAACTGTGGCGGCCGGAGCGCCTGCGACAGGGTGAAGTCCGGCGAATCGATCCGTCCGAACAGGTCTTTCAGGTAAACCACTCCCACGATATTGTCAAACTTTTCCGATGCAACCGGATAGATACTGAACGGGTGCGTCCTCACCTTTTCACGCACGGTTTCCGCAGAATCCCTGATGTTCATCCAGGCGATGTCGCTCCGGTGCGTCATGATGGAACCCGCATCGCGGTCGCCCAGCGTGAAAACACGTTCCACAATATCCTGTTCCACTTCCTGCACTTCGCCGCCGTCGAAACCCTCCCGAAGCACAGCCTTTATCTCGTCCTCCGTCACCTTGTTTTCTTCGATCCTGTGCAGCCTCAGCAGCAGCATCACCAGATACGTGCTTTTGGACAGAATCCAGACAAAGGGAGACGCCACAGCCGACAGCACGTTCATAGGCCGCGCCGTCAGGATGGCCACCTTTTCGGCAAACCTCATGCCGATGCGTTTGGGCACCAGCTCGCCGATCACCAGCGTCAGGTAAGTCACCGTCATGACAATCACCAGCCTGGCAACCGGCAACGCATACGGCTGAAGCCATGCAATGTCCGTCAGCACGCCGGCCAGACTCCCGGCAAACGCTTCGCCCGAAAACAGCCCCGTCAGAATCCCGATAAGCGTGATCCCTATTTGAATCGTAGAAAGAAACTTGTCCGGGTTGGCCGTCAGCTTCAAAGCCGTCCGCGCCGGTTTTTTCCCTTTCTTCCATTCAATCTCCAGCCGGGCTTTCCGCGACGAGACCAGGGCTATTTCCGTCATCGCGAGCAGTCCGTTCAACAAAATCAATCCGGCAACAATCAATATCTCCATCTGGAAGCAATTCTTATTTTTCCGCGACAAAGATAATGAGTTTCCTAATTTTTCGTACATTTGCCCGTCAAAAATAAAACGGTATATCAGATGATTGAAAAAATCAGAACGCTGCTTCGGGAAATCGAAACCCTGGAGGCTGTCAGTGCGGAAGAACTGGAGGCGCTGAGAATTAAATATCTAAGCAAAAAAGGCGAAATCGCTTCGCTGATGAACGAATTTCGGAACGTGGCGGCCGAAGAGAAACGGGAAGTCGGAATGCGCCTGAACGAACTGAAAGAAAAAGCGCAGGACAGGATAAACGGGTTGAAGGAGCGTTTTGAACCGGCGCAGACGGGCAGCCGCATGTCCGACCTGACGCGCACCGCCTATCCGGCGCCTTCGGGCACGCGCCATCCGTTGTCGATTGTCCGGAAAGAAATCTGCGACATCTTCGGACGGCTCGGATTCAGCATTGCGGAAGGGCCGGAAATCGAGGACGACTGGCATGTCTTTTCGGCGCTCAATTTTGCAGAAGACCATCCGGCGCGCGACATGCAGGACACGTTTTTTATCCGGCATCATCCCGACGTCGTACTGCGCACCCATACCTCGTCCGTGCAAACGCGGGTGATGGAACACAGCCAGCCGCCCATCCGCATCATCTGTCCGGGACGTGTCTACCGCAACGAAGCCATTTCCTACCGTGCACACTGTTTTTTTCATCAGGTAGAAGCCCTTTACGTAGACAGGGAGGTGTCGTTTGCCGACCTGAAGCAGGCGCTGCTGTTTTTCGCCCGGGAAATGTTCGGCGCGCATACGGAAATCCGTCTGCGTCCCTCTTATTTCCCGTTCACCGAGCCGTCGGCCGAAATGGACATCTCCTGCATCCTGTGCGGCGGCAAGGGCTGTCCGTTCTGCAAGCACACGGGCTGGGTAGAAATTCTCGGCTGCGGAATGGTAGACCCGAACGTGCTCGACAACTGCGGCATCGACAGCCGGCTCTATTCCGGCTACGCGCTGGGAATGGGCATTGAACGGATTACGAATCTGAAATACCGGGTGAAAGACCTGCGGATGTTTTCGGAAAACGATGTCCGCTTCCTGAAACAGTTCGAAGCGGCGTATTGAAGATGCAATGATTCAAAGATTCGGGAGACTGTTTTGCAGAAGGAAGAAAGATATAAGGGTGTGATCGAATGGTTCAGCCGGAACATGCCGGCGGTAACAACCGAATTGCAATACACGGACCCGTTTCAATTGCTGATAGCCGTCATTCTGTCGGCTCAGTGTACGGACAAACGGGTCAATCTGATTACACCTGCTCTGTTCGAAGCCTTTCCCGTGCCCGAGGCGCTGGCGGCGGCCACGCCCGAGACCGTGTACACCTATATCCGAAGCATTTCGTATCCCAACAGCAAAGCCCGCCATCTGGTGGGAACGGCGCGGATGCTGCTGTCCGAATTTGGCGGCAGGGTGCCGTCGGACGTGGATGAACTGCAAAAACTGCCGGGCGTGGGACGCAAGACGGCCAACGTGATTGCATCGGTCGTTTACGAAAAACCGGCCATGGCCGTAGATACGCATGTGTTTCGCGTATCCAACCGCATCGGCCTGACGACAGACAGTAAAACGCCACTGGCTACCGAAAGGGAATTAGTCCGCCACATTCCCGAAGCCCTCCTTGCCCGTGCGCATCACTGGCTCATCCTCCACGGGCGGTACGTTTGCTTAGCGCGCAACCCGAAATGCGCGGCGTGCGGACTGCAACCCTGGTGCAACCATTATACCGAAAACGCGACGGCAGGATCGGCTTAAACACTGTGTTTATGCACAAAATCCTGCCGCGCGCCGTATCTTTCGCGTTCCTGAAAACACGGAGACACAGAGAAAAATCTCCGTGTTCTCCGCGTCTCCGTGTTTCAATCATTTCACCTTTTTGTAGCGAATCATCAGCGATGCCTTCGGCTGGGGAATCCTTATGTCGAAGCCGTTCTTCAGTTCCTCGCCCGTGCGGTTCAGGCGGATGCCGTAGTCTTCGTAAAACAGTTCGTAGACAGCCTTCCTGTCCAGTCCGCCGGGCTGCACGTGAATGGATTCGTCCGGGCTGTTCTGGCGGCGGAAGGCAAGGATAAAGCCGTCGCCTTCCGCGGGGCGGTCCATTTGATAAGCCAGCCAGGAAGCGTCGCT
>JAISWC010000020.1 GCA_031271245.1 Tannerella sp.
TTGGTCTTCCGCTGTTTGCCGTTTCCCTTTCGTGAGAGAATTTTGCAGCTCCTTAACGATTCGTTTGCCTACTTCGCCCACGGCTCCATAAACGTATTTCATTACGTGAAACTTGTCGGCAACCTGTACTGCTCGCGGAACCAAATTGTTGGATAGTTTTTATTCAAAAAGATTCGGAATAGATGTGATGCCTTTATCGTATCTCATCAACCGCTTTTCGAATCGCTTCGATATGCACCGGCGTGGTACCGCAACAGCCGCCTATGATATTCGCTCCGGCGGCAAGTAACCGGGGAACGAGCGAGGCCATCTTTTCCGGCGTTTCGGGGAAGATGTCTTTGCCGTCAATATGAACCGGAAGTCCCGCATTGGCGTGAACGAGAATATAGACATCCGGAAACACCGCTTTGATTTCTTCCACTATTTCAATCATGCGCTCCATACCGCTGCCGCAATTCGCTCCGACGATGTCGGCGCCCGCAGCCACTGCCCGGCGAGCAGCCTCGACCGGCGTCAGTCCCATCATGGAACGAAATTCTCCCTGTGGCGTCTTTTCAAAGGTAAAAGTGGAAATGATCTCCAGTTGCGTATTTTCCCTGGCGGCGCGGATTGCCGATACGGCTTCTTCCGCGTCGCTCATGGTTTCGATGCAGATTGCGTCGGCGCCGCCTTTTTCCAGCGCCTGCGCCTGCTCTTTGAAACAACGATACAAGTCTTCTTCAGTCACATCGCCCATCAGCAACAGCTTGCCCGTTGGGCCGATGGATGCGATGACGTATCTGTCATCGCCCGCCGCCCGACGCGATGCGCTCGCCGCCGCTTCGTTGATGGCCGCAACCTTGTCCTGCAAACCGAAGTGTTCCAGTTTGTAGTAATTGGCGCCAAAACTGTTGGTTTCCACCATGTCCGAACCGGCGTTAAAGTAGCTGCGGGCAATGTCTTCCACTTCGTCCGGATGCGTTAACGACCATTCGTCCGGACATTCGCCCGTTTTCAATCCTTTCAGATACAAAAACGTACCCCATGCTCCGTCGGATACCAGTATCTTCCCGGTTTTTAAGATTTCCGTAATTCTTTGCTTTGTCATATTCGATTAAAATTTTAAAATGCTTGCGGCATGTGCAGCGTTTGCCGAGTGGATATGCTTCCCTGCATTGTCGCCGCCGGTCACAGTGTTGGGATTCAACTGTACCATCCTAAAAGGAGAGGCAGTGCCGGAAAAAGTCTTTCCGGCTTCGAACCCCACGGTCGTAGCGCCGATAAACCGGTCAATGAAACCGGAAATAGGTTCTTGCCGTGCGGTTTGCCGGCTGTCGCCGCAGGCCATCCGCGTGACCGGAAGGAAAAAAACGATAAGTTTGTTCATATCTGTTTTTGTTTACATATTATTAAATTGTGTACAAAAGTATATGGAATTATTCGGATATGCAATTAATCCGGTATTATTGCAGATGAATTTCAAGTCGTAAAGGAACACGTCGCCCGCTCCAGTGATAGACGAGAAATTCGGGATTGTCGACATATACATTGCGTTTGCCGCTCTTGGAAAGGTCGGTGCTGCGTTTCCACAGCCGCTGAATGTGGGGACATGCCGCAAAATCTGTTTTAAGTTTACTGAAATAAGTATTCATCTGTTATTAATTTTATTTAGTTGTACTTGGCAAGCGATTCCGGCACCGGATTCAGAACCGGGATTATTTTCAGGCAAACGGCATAATCGCAGGGCAGGGCAGGGGGTAAAGAAACATGCAGCGCATCGTCCTTTTGCTCGAACTGCAAGTCGCCTTCAACGCCCAACAGGCTGATTGATTTTATCCGATGAAATATCTTTGCCGAAAACGTTTTGACCGAAACTTTTTCAGCCGTTGTTCCGCAGACAAAAGCGTAAACCGTATCGCCTTTCGTGGTGAAACGCAAATCTTGCTCAGTCAACGTTGCCATGCGGGTAAAGTATCCACCACTAACTTTTGTCGGACCTTCGCCGAAAATTGAATACGGACGGGTGTCGTAAATTCCTTCGCCGTTTATTTTAAGCCATTTTCCTATATCTTTGAGCAAGGCGATTGCTTTGTCGTCAAGAGTTCCGTCAGCGCGAGGGGGGACGTTCAACAGGAGATTGCCGTTTTTGCATATCTAAACCAGTCGGGACAGCGATACTGTTCGAGCGATTTCCACGAACTGTCAAAAGACTCTTTGTTTATCTGTTGTGTACATGCCATTGCGATAAAGGCAATGAAACAGGTGAATTTTTTTTTTCATTTTGATATTTTAATCGTACTTTATTTGACTAATTTGTTTTCCATCATTGAGATACGCTCGTTGTATGCGCGTTCGCGTTCGGCCGGCATCCGGGCTTTCTCCTTCCATTCGTCGCTTCCGTAGACGCCGGCCTGCGACGGGTCGAAGGGCTTGAAGCCTATCTTCCGGAGTGCCCGGCGGTTGCCCGGACGGAAATCAAAACGCGCCGGGTCGGCAAACTGTGGGTCGGCAACCACGGAATGTTCGTCGCGACCCAGCTGCTTCCACTCCCCGAACGAATGGCCGTAAAAGTCGAGTTCGCGCGTCCGCGTGTCCCAATAGCAGTTCCGGTCGTAGCGGATGTTGGCT
>JAISWC010000022.1 GCA_031271245.1 Tannerella sp.
TGTCCCGGTGTTTTTTCACCTGCGCCTTGAATTCTTCCGCGTCACCTAGCGAGGCGAGCGAATGGGCATACGTCTCGGCCAGGAACTCCACCTGCTCCGACTGCGCCAGCTCCCTGAAACTGTCGAGCGCTTCGGGCGAATAGATTTCCATCTGCTCCAGCGCCGTGCCGGAGATGGAAAAGGCTACCCTGAATCGCCCCGCGCTTTTGGCAATCATCTCCGCGATGAGCCGGTTGGCCGGAAGATAGCATTTCTCCGCAATCCGGCGGAATATTTCCTCATTCTGGAAATCGTCGTAATAGTAATGATTGTTGCCGATGTCGAAAAAGCGGTACCTCCGCAGACGGAACGGCTGGTGTATCTGAAAGTAAAAACAAATTGTCTTCATATTGTATTGTTATCCATATAAAATCCTGTCATAAATCCCGCGCAGTTTTTGCCCGGCATATTCCCATTTGATACCGTTCACCTCGCGCAGCCCTTCTTCCTTCAGGAAGCGGCGGTATGCGGGATAGGCAATCAGGCCGTAGATGGCGTCGGCCAGGGCTTCGATGTCCCAGTAGTCCACCTTCACGGCATAATTCAGAATCTCGGCGCAGCCCGACTGTTTCGAGATGACAGACGGCACGCCGCACTGCATCGCCTCCAGCGGAGAAATGCCGAACGGTTCCGAGACCGACGGCATCACGTACACGTCGCTCGCCTTGAAGATTTCGTAGACCTGTTTGCCCTTCATAAAACCCGTGAAATGGAACCGGTCGGAAATATTCCGTTTGGCCACCAGGCGAATCATCTGGTCTGTCATGTCGCCGTTGCCGGCCATGACAAACCGTACTCCGTTTGCCTTCTGCAACACCCGTGCGGCTGCTTCGACAAAGTATTCCGGCCCCTTTTGCATGGTGATCCGGCCGAGGAAGGTCACGATCCTGTCGCGCACGCCCCGCCTGTCGGGGATCGACAGGATGTCGCGGCTCAGCGGTTCGACCGCGTTGTGCACCGTCGTCACCTTCGAGGGGTTCTGGTGATATTTTTCAATCACCGTCCGGCGCGTCAGGTCGCTGACCGTAACGATGTGATCGGCAAAGTCCATGCCGTCTTTCTCGATACGGTAAACCTCCGGGTTCACGTTGCCGCGGCTGCGGTCGTAGTCCGTCGCGTGTACGTGGATGACGAGCGGCTTTCCGCTGACCGTTTTCGTGTGAATGCCGGCCGGATAGGTCAGCCAGTCGTGGGCATGAATGAGGTCGTACGTTTCCGTGCGGGCGATGACGCCGGCCACGATGGAATAGTTGTTGATTTCCTCCAGAAGGTTGTCGGGATAGCGGCCGGAAAATTCGATGCAGCCCAGGTCGTTGACATGCCGGTAACTGAAATCGGCATAGATATGGCTGCGCAGTTCATAATACTTTTCGGGTGTCATGCACTTCGGCAGTCGACCGGCCACGTAGCTGCGGTCTGCGTCCCGCCAGACCACCGGGGTATGGCTGAGACCGATAATCTGCAGGAAAGTGTGGTCTTCGTCGCCGTGCGGTTTGGGCATGACGAACGTGATGTCCATGTCCGGCTGCAGCGACAGTCCCTTAATCAGTCCGAAACTGGCCGTTCCCAGCCCGCCGAGGATATGTGGCGGAAATTCCCACCCGTACATTAGCGCTTTCAGTGTTCTGTCAATTTTTCATTCATTCAACGTTATACGATTTCAGTTGGTCGATCACATCCAGCACGGCCGCGATGCTCGTCGCGAAGGAGAAGGCTCCGCGGCCGGCAAAAGGCGGATTCCCGTCGTAGATTTCGGAAAGGGCGCCGATGCAGTGCAGCGACATTTCTTCTTCCAGGCTAATCATGATCCGTTCGGTAAAAGAGACGCCACTCTGTCCGAACAGGCTCAGGTAGGCCGTCAGATACGGCCCCGTGAGCCAGGGCCAGACGGCTCCCTGATGATAGGCCAGGTCGCGTTCGTGTTGCGGCCCGAAACAGTTGGGGCGGTATCCCTCGCTTTTGGGACTGAGCGAGCGCAGGCCTTTGGGCGTAAGCAGTTCCCTGGTGACGATGTCCAGCGCCGCCCGTTTCTGTACACGGGTCAGGGGCGAATGGATGCAGGCCAGCGCAATCACCATGTTTGGACGCACACTCCAGTCCCGGTTCGGGCCGTCGACGTAGTCGAACAGGTAGTTGTATCTGTTCACAAACGTGGTGGGGAACGAAGTCTCCAGCGCGCGGACGATCCGGTCGACAATCTCCGCGGGCGCATCTCCCTTCATCTCTTCTCTGTAGAATTTCAGGGCATTGTACCAGAGTGCGTTGAACTCGACGATGTAGCCCGAACGCGGAATGACGGGCAGGCCGTTCACCATCGAGTTCATCCAGGTAACCGGTTTCCGGCGCCCGTCGGAATAGACTAGGCCGTTGTCCGTCCATTTCAGGTTGGGATGCTGCTGTGCAACGAGGTATTCGATGATTTCCCCGACCAGTGCGCCATACCGTTCTCCGGTTTCCTCCGGCCCGGCCTTGAGACGGTATTGCTGTATGCACCAGACCATCCACAGCAGCACGTCCGGCTCGTCGATTTCGCGGATGACCGGGTCATTCCTGCCGTAGCGCATAAAGGCCTGAACTGCCGGAATGGCCGTCTGCATCAGCCGTTCGAAGACGTCCTTTTCGTCCGTGCACAGCCACGCGCCCGGCATGGCGATGAACAGGTCGCGCGCCCGCACCTTAAACCACGGATAACCGGCCAGCATGTACAGATCCTCTCCCCCGGGGTTGTAGAGTAGCTGCCTGATCGAATTTTTCAGGCAGTTGTAGAAGCTGGAGCGCGGCGTTCGTTCGGCCACTTCACTGTCGAAGAAGCCGGGCAGTCCGGACAGATGTTCACGCAGGATGTCGCCGGCGCAGAAAACGACGGACTCGCCTTTCCGGATGGGCAGTTCGAAATAACCGGGCACAAAGAGGTCTTCCTGGTAGGGATAGCCCCGTTCCTGTTCCTTGGGATACTCGATGCCGTGATACCAGCAGGGTTCGTAGACGAATTTGGGCGGTTGGTTGAACTGCATGTGCAGTTCGGGATAGCCCGGATACATGCAGACCTTGATGCCGTTCGGTATTTCGCGGTACGACTGGTCGGCGCTTCCGTTGACGTGGGTCAGTTCCTTCACGCTGCGGAAGGCGAGGAAGGGGCGGAAACGGAGCGTCGTTTCCGAATGAGCGTCGAGCAGTGTATACTTGATCAGAATCTGGTTGTCGGTATGCGAGAAAATCTTTTCTTTGGACAGCACCACGCCGCCGACGCGGTAGACGGTGCGCGGGACGGTTTCCATCGTATATTCGCGGATATACTTGTGTCCGTTGGGGCTGAACGTTCCGCCTCCGTACTTGTGCAGCCCCAGATTGAATCCGGCTCCGTGCTGAACGACCGTTTCGTCGAGCGAAGAGAGCAGGACATGATGGTCGTCGTCCAGCCGCGGGACCGGCATCACCAGCAAGCCATGATACTTGCGCGTATTACAGTCCACGATGGTCGTACAGTGGTAAGCCCCCTTGCGGTTCGTACGGAGCACCTCCCGCGTCAACGACTCTTCCAGATTTATCAACAATGTCTTGTCAAATTTGAGATAACTCATTTTATCGTTTTTTTATCATCCTCCAATGCTGTTCCAATAATCAACAATCAAATGTATAAACAAGTTCTCAAACAGAAAAACATTTATGATTTTTTTTCCTTACCCTGCACGCTGTACCCCGTCGAACAGGAGGGTTTCCTGTTATTCAAACTTGATTTATCTCACTCCTGTCTATCGCACGGCATACCAAAAAAAGGCAGTCACATTTTGAATGTAGCTGCCTTTTTTCAAGTGGTACCATGAATACAAACAGGGTTCAGTGAACTCCAGTAGAATCAGCAAAGTCCCTAATTCCCGGATATCTTCGTACCTGTTCGCGCCGATGAAGTACACCGTCCGCACAGGCTCGTCAAAGCCTGCCGCCTCACCCATCTTCTTCAGAAACCGGTTCATAACCGTATTTGCGATAACGGGCAACGCCCTGTTTCCAGGCGTGCCTTTTCGCCGAAATCCTGTTTCTTTTCAGGACAATCAATGCCGTAGAGGCGCACCCTTACTTGATTGTTGCTTTCGTCAAGAAGGGTAAACGTGTCTCCATCGGCTACCCTTACGACTTTGCCAGCTATCGTCTGAGCGTTAATCGCAAGCGACAGCGTCAATAATCCGAATAAAAATAGAATCCTTCTCATATACTAAAATCCTTCGTTCATAAGTGTCATAATTACTTTGTATACATCGACAATAAAATCACGCGGCAATTCCTCTGACGGGTTTTTGGGATTGTAGGATACGCATAATACGTACCTTTGGTGGTCTATTTCAGACTTTTGAATCTCTTTCAGAATCCGGCGACCGTCTTTCAAGAACAGTACGTAGCAAAGTCCATATCCGAAATATTCCATCCACCCTTCAACCTTGCGTACCAATAGCAAACTGCCCGAACTGTATGTCGGCATCATGCTGTTTCCGGTTACATGTACGCATATATCATCTTTTTGCGCACCAACAAAGGGGACGTG
>JAISWC010000030.1 GCA_031271245.1 Tannerella sp.
GCATCGGGTCGTGAATCAGCTCGGCCGCCAGCAAATCCAGTTCCACGTTGCCCGGAACCGTTGCCGCAATCGTCCGGTGCGCCGTTTGCCGTAGCGCCTCCGGTGAGCGTACCGGCGTGACCAGCTGTTCCAGGAAAGACAGTTCCCACGTCCCGTCCAGCGAGACGGATTGCCCCCGGCCAGCCACAGCCGACACCAACAGGATCGTCAAAATTTCGATATATATACGATGTTTCATGATCCTCGTCTGTTAATACTCACAATTGATTTCTTAAAAATATCCGTTTGTTTCTACCGGGCCGTAGCACAATGCTATTTCCAGCCGTTTGACGGTCACTTCGCCGGCCTGCGAGCGGAAGGCGACGGAGTTATCGCCCTGCCGCAGCAGGGTGACGGGGATACGGTAAGCATATACCGTTTCCGTATTTTGGAGATTGTGGTCTCTGTTGAAAGCCGTCACGTAGGCCGGTTCCTGTTCGTTGAGCCGGGTTCCGTTCACGCTGACGTCGAGCGGCTCCGGCCGGTCGGTGCGGATGAACAGGATGGCCTCTTCGGGCTGGTCTTCCGCCGGGTGGTCGGCCACGTACAGTTCCGCCACGGACTGTCCGGTCGCAGAGACGGCGAGCGGTAACGGCGTGTCCGGAAGGTATCCGTAGGCGGCGGAAGAGCCGTCGTCGATTGCAAAGGTCTTGTTGCGTCGGCGGAGCGTCTCCGGCGAACCAAGTTCATGCAAAAGCAGCGGTTCGATGATACGGCGGCACTTGCTCTCCTGCGGCAGTGTTTCGTCATACGCTCCCCCGATGAAATGGTTGAAAAGGTAGATGCCGTCGCCGCCCTGGGCGTAGATGTGCGCGGCCATGCCCCGGCGCATCCCGTGAGAATACACTTCGCGCGGTTTGAATCCTCCGTCGTCAATCGTGGCAAGGAGTGGGATCCGGTCATTCTCCAGCCGGGCGCGGAACTTTGCCACCGGCATGTCGGGAATTCCGCGCCAGTGGACGCCGATGCTCACCATGTCCACCAGTCCGAGCCGCACCCATTCCTTTACGTCCAGTCCCTTCCGCAGGCAAAAGTCCATGTCGACCGGCACACGTACGGAGAGCAGTATCTTCCGGCCGGTGCGCGCCGACACCCCGTCCGCTTTCTGCCGCACGGCGCGGACTAACTCCGTCATCAGGGGCGCATGTTTCACGCCTTCATCCTGTTTGAAATAGACGATGAAGCGCATGAAATCCAGGTCGAAGCCGTCCAGCAGGTGTCCGTATTTGTCCAGCTGTTCGGCAATGATGCCGGTCTTGAAGGCGCGCACTTCGGGATGGGCGAAGTCAAAGGCTCCCATGCTGTGCCAGCCGACGTCTTCGTTGACCCAATATTCGGGATGATTCGCCCAGAAATCGCAGTAACTGAGCGGCGACTGGTCGGTGGCGTTGAAATGGAGGTCGTTCATCCGGTAGGAGATGAATGTCTCCAGACGCTTCTCGCGCGCCCGCTGCAGCACGGCCGTAATGACATCCGTCCCTTCCCGTTCCACGTTCAGGTAGTTCCGGTAGTAGACCCCGATGTCTTCCGGGTCTTCCAGGGTGGTATCGACGGCCATGCCGGGCACTTCCTCGCCGATGATTCGCGTATAGGCCGAGCGGTAGTACCCGTTATGGGCGCCGCTGCACATCATGAAAGTCGTGATCTGCGTGCCGGCATAGGCATCCACATAGGCGTTGACATCGGCCAGCGAGAGCGGCCGGCGGTTGAACATAAAATTGCCCAGCAGGTCGGTGCCGTCACAGTTGAAAATCAGCCGCGGACGGTGCGTCGCCCCTTCCTGACGGCAAGCTGCAAGGACAAGCATACTCCCCGCAACAAGTAAAAACTTAATCTTTCTCCAGTAGCAAAATTTATTTCTCATTTGATTTATTATGATTACGTTCTAAAAATAAAAACAGGCAGTCAAAGATACGCATTATTTTCCAGAATAGATACGGGATACTATGCGCAAGATATGGATTATATTTTTTTTCGGGTACATTCTCATCCGTTACAACAACGCTCGTGTTGCCGGACCTGTTATTTTTCCGTGTTTTTTCCGGGCATAGTTAATGTTTTCTAAAAGTACTTTGCTTTGCATAGTAGTGTTGAAAAATCTCGCTACCTTTGTCCCGGCAAAAAAAACCGGTTCATTTGTAACAAAACCGGGGAATTTGCGTCTTATAATGCAGAACGTATCAAAAATTGAATAACGATGATCATCCAACTGAAAGGGATCAACAAGACTTATGATAACGGGGCGCCGTTGCATGTGCTGAAAGGGATTGACCTGGACATCGAACGGGGCGAGATGGTGTCCATTATGGGCGCTTCCGGTTCGGGGAAAAGTACGCTGCTGAATATCCTGGGGATACTGGATACTTACGATTCGGGGACGTACTGTTTGCATGACCGGCTGATTTGGGAACTGAGCGAGGGACGGGCGGCAGAGTTGCGTAACCGGATGATCGGGTTTGTCTTTCAGTCGTTCAATTTGATTTCGTTCAAAAACGCGATGGAGAATGTCGCTTTGCCGCTTTATTACCAAGGGATGACACGGAGAAAACGGAATGCGTTGGCGCTGGAATATTTGGACAGGGTCGGCCTGAAAGACTGGGCGGAACACATGCCGAACGAGATGTCCGGCGGTCAGAAACAGCGCGTCGCCAT
>JAISWC010000060.1 GCA_031271245.1 Tannerella sp.
GTTCCACGATTTCCCCTTTTACATATTCAATCATTCCGATTTTCCATTATGAACCATTGTGCATATAACGAAAAAAAAGCGGAAAGCGTATATTTCGGACGCAAAGAAATTCGGGATAATATGAGCGACGAGACCTGACAGGTTTTGAAAACCTGTCAGGTCTCGTCGCTCATATCATCCCGAATTTCTTTGCGTCCGAAATATACGCTTTCCGCTTTTTTTTCGTTATATGTACAATGGTTCATAATGGAAAATCGGAATGATTGAATATGTAAAAGGGGAAATCGTGGAACTTTCTCCCGCGCGGATGGTGATGGATTGCAACGGTATAGGCTATGAAATCCATATCTCGTTAACGACTTGCGGCGCGTATCGGAATCAGGCGTCGGGGAAGATTTACATTTACGAAGTGATTCGCGAAGATGCCCGTTTGCTGTACGGTTTCGCTACCCGGGAGGAGCGGGAACTGTTTCTGCTGCTGATTTCCGTATCCGGCGTGGGGCCGAATACGGCGCGGATGATTCTGTCGTCCATGTCGCCGGCCGAACTGACGGACACCATCGCTTCCGGGAATGAATCGGCGCTGACTTTGGTCAAGGGCATCGGTTCGAAGACGGCGCAGCGCGTCATTGTCGATTTGAAGAACAAGGTGAAGACGGTTGCGGGAAAGACGGCCGATGGCGCCGCAGCCATACCGGGATACGGCGAAACGGCCGACGAAGCGGTCTCGGCACTGGTCATGCTCGGATTCCAGAAGGCTGCCTCGCAGAAAGCGGTGCAAACCATCCTGAAAAAATCGTCCGGAAAACCGGAACTTACTGCCGAACAAATCATCCGGACGGCGCTCAAGATACTTTAATGGAATGGAAAGGGAGGTCAGACATCGTTCGCACGTCGGACGCAGGTATGCAGTGGGGCTGTTGGCCGTGGCGCTGTCGGGAGCGGGTTTTTGCGTCCGTGACGCGCACGCCCAGCAGGAAACGGTGCGCGCCGAACAGCCTGCCGCGCCCGCAGATACCGTCAAGTCCCGCTATCCCGTTTCCAAAACGACCGCCCAATACCGCGACTTGGGGACGCAGTTCCCGGCCGACCTGCAGAATCCGGAAAACCTGAAAACGGTAGTAGAATACGATTTGCATACGGGCATGTACGTCGTCCGTACCCGGGTGGGCGACATGGAAATCGAAACGCCCCTCACGCTGACGCCGGAAGAATATCAGGACTACAGCCTGATGGAGTCCATGCGCGCCTATTACCGTCAGCGGAACGAAGAACATTTCAGGAACGAAAAGAACGGCGGCTTCAGCCTGACCGACATGAAGTTCAACCTCGGCCCGGCCGAACAGCTGTTCGGGCCGGGCGGCGTACGCATGAAGACGCAAGGCTCGGGCGAAGTGATTCTGGGGATGAAAACTTCCAGCACGAAAAACCCCTCGCTGCCGGAACGCTCACGCAGCCGGACGTATTTCAACTTCGACACCAATATCCAGGTCAGTATGCAGGCGTCGGTCGGCACCAAAATCAACTCGACGCTGAACTACAATACGGAGTCAACATTCGACTTCGACGCCTCGCGCCTGAATTTGGGATACAGCGGCGAAGAAGACGAAATCGTCAAGAAACTCGAAGGGGGCAACGTGAGCCTGGCCACCGGCAATTCGCTGATCCGCGGTGGCGCGGCGCTGTTTGGCATCCGTACCGAACTGCAGTTCGGCAACCTGCGTGTCAATGCCCTGTTGGCGCAGCAAAACTCCGAGAGCCAGACGGTCACCTCCAAAGGCGGCGCCCAGACGAAAAACTATGAACTGAACATTGACCAGTACGACGAAAACCGCCACTTTTTCCTGGGTTTCTATTTCCGGGAACATTACGACCGGGCCATGTCCAAGCTGCCTTACATCTCTTCCGCCGTGACGATTAACCGGATCGAAGTGTGGGTTACCAACAGGCGCAGCAACTATAACCAGTCGCGCAACATTGTTGCGTTCTCCGATTTGGGGGAAAACACCCGTATTTCCAATCCGCAGTTTCAGCCCGTCGGTTCGCTGGAGGTTCCCCACAACGAGGCTAACACGCTGTATCAGACGCTGAACAGCCCCGCCTATGCCGCGGCGCGTGAAATCGGCATGGTGACGCAGACGCTGAACCAGTTTATCGACGGCGGCGTGGACTACGAAAAGATAGAAAGCGCCCGCCGGCTGGAACCTGCCGAATATAAATTCAACAGGCAGGTGGGATACATCTCTTTGCAGGCGAAACTTCAGCCCGATGAGGTGCTGGCGGTGGCCTACGAATATACGTACAACGGAAGCGTGTATCAGGTCGGCGAGTTTTCGACAGATAACTCGGAAAACATGAACAGCTGTCTGTACCTCAAACTGCTGAAAGGCACCAGCCTGTCGCCCTCCATGCCTTTCTGGCACCTGATGATGAAAAACGTCTACCTGTTGCCCAACGCCTATTCCGTGCAGAAGGACAAGTTCCGCCTGGACATTCTCTACCAGAGCGATACGGCGGGCGTATACGTCAATGCCATCCCGGAGGGCAACATCGCCAACCAGATTCTGCTGCGCGTCATGAACCTCGACCGCCTGGACGCAAACAACGAACCGCATCCGAACGGTTTCTTCGACTTCCTGGAAGAATATACCGTACAGCCCGAGAACGGAAGGATTATCTTCCCCGTCGTCGAACCGTTCGGCTCCCACCTCCGCAAGGCCATCGGCAGCGACGCCATCGCGGACAAATACGTGTTTCAGGAACTGTATGACTCAACCTTGACCATCGCACAGCAGATTGCCGAAAAAAACAAGTTCATTCTCCGCGGCGAGTACAGGGCGTCGTCCTCGTCCGAGATTCAGCTGGGGGCAACGAACGTGGCGCGAGGCTCGGTCGTCGTGACGGCGGGTGGCAGTCCGCTGGTTGAAAACGTGGACTATACGGTCGATTACATTTCGGGTATCGTCACCATCCTGAACGAAAACATCATTTCCAGCAACAAACCCATCCGCGTGTCGTTGGAAAACCAGTCCACCTACAACATGCAGCGCAAGACCATGATGGGCATAGACCTGAACTACGAGTTTTCAAAAAACTTCACGATGGGCGCCACCATTATGCACCTGTCCGAGATGCCGGTAACGACCAAAACGGCTATGGGCGACGAGTCCATCAAAAACACGCTGTGGGGCACCAACCTGTCGTACCAGACGGAAAGCCAGTGGCTGACCAATCTCGTGGACAAGCTGCCGCTGCTGAACCTGACGCAGCCCAGCCGCATCAACTTCAACGCGGAATTTGCACACCTGATTGCCGGGCATTACGAAAGCAAGTACACCGGTCAATATTCCTATCTTGACGACTTCGAGTCCACCCAGAGTCAGTTCGACCTGCTGAATCCCTATCCGTGGGCGCTGGCCAGCGTGCCGTACGACCAGTCGGCGGACGCGCTTTT
>JAISWC010000062.1 GCA_031271245.1 Tannerella sp.
ATACGCTACAACCGCTGGTCGGACATCGCCGGCGGCACGCGCCACGGTGCGGCGGGCGTCCGCTTCGACGACATGATTTCCGGTATGCTGGTCTATGGCAACGTGTTCGAGCGCTGCGGCGCACACGACTTCGGCGGCGTCCAGATTCACGGCGGCAAGGACAACCGTGTCCTGAACAACGTCTTCTATCACGGCCCCTTTGCCGTCAGTTTCTCTCCCTGGAGCGAGGAGCGCTGGTTAAGCCAACTGGACAGCCCGGTCATACAGGAAAAGCTATACAAACAGGTCGACATTAATTCGGAAATCTATCAGCGGAAATATCCCGAACTGAAAAATCTCCGGCAGGACGTCAACGCAAACACCGTGGCCGACAACCTGGTGATTTCCTGCGACCAAATGTACAGAAACCGGCCGGACGCACTCGTTGAGCGTAACAACACGGTACTGGATTCCGAAGGCAAGCCCGTCGAAGCCTTCTGCACGGATGAGGCGCTGGCCAAATACGGCCTGCAACCGATACCCGTGGCCGCCATCGGACCCAAAAACAACCGTTGGGTGAAAGAATAAAAGAACAGGTCATTCACATTTGACAGATATGAGTAAAATTTCAATCCATTTTTTTGACGACCGTGAAGTTCGTGCCGTTTGGGACGAAGAAAACAGCAAGTGGTGGTTTTCGATGATTGATATTGATTGTAGGTATTCTCAACGAAGAGCACGACTATACAAAAGTTCGCAACGATTGGAAGTAGCTGAAAATGGCACAACAAAAAGTTTGCAGCAAATTCACGCCTATATTTTTGGAAGGCTTTACGATTAAGATTCGGCCAAATCCTGTAAGATATGACGGAATCTTACAGGATTTTTCGGAAACTTGAATACTATAAATACAAACTATATACAACCTTTACAGGAGGGATTTTATTATGGCAACAAAAGGAAAGTGGTTTCCCGCTTCATGCGAAGCGAAACACACAATCATTACGAAGACACATACCTTTATGGCCGTCGCAGACAACCGTATCACTGTCGGAATAGGTGCTCAGACGCCGCGGGGTATATGGTATGACGCGCACTATGTCCCGAAAGAGATCGTCTATCTCGCGGCCTACGGGACGTGGAACAACCCGGCTACGGGCACCCCGGTGGCATTCGACAATCTGAAGGATGCGGAAGAGGCGTTTTTCCCGGTCTACCGCGATTTTTACGGACTGGCAAAGGCCAATCCGCTGGTCAGCAACACGCCCGTGGTCAACCATAACCTGCTGACGCACTCGAGGCTCGCCTCGCGCTCGCCGCTCGAACTGAGCTTCGATCCCGAAGAACGCGGTAAAACGGTTTACCTGGCGGCACGCTGGCAAAACCGCCGCGGCGAACTGGGGCCGTGGAGCGACATCATTTCGGCCATCATACCGTAAGGCGTCATCGGAAAAATATGCAGTGGAAACAGTTACTCTCCGGCAAACGGCTGGGCATTGAGGCGTATCACGAACGCAAGCATGAACGTACCGAATTTCAGCGGGATTACGACCGGCTTATCTTTTCGTCGCCTTTCCGCCGGCTACAGAACAAGACGCAGGTATTCCCCCTGCCGGGCAGCATCTTTGTGCACAACCGACTGACACACAGTCTGGAAGTGTCGTGTGTGGGACGTTCGCTGGGGAATAACGTCGGCGGCGGACTGCTTCAGAAATATCCGGACGGGGAGGCCGGTTTTGCGGAGATTGGTGCCATCGTTTCGGCGGCGTGCCTGGCGCACGATATGGGGAATCCGCCTTTCGGCCATTCGGGAGAACGGGCGATTTCGGCGTACTTCATGGAAGGCAGCGGCCGGCGGCTCGAAGAAAGCGTGCGCAGCGAGGGGGGACGGTGGGAAGATTTCACCTGCTTCGAGGGCAATGCCAATGCGTTGCGCCTGCTTACGCACCAGTTCGTCGGACGGCGCAGGGGCGGATTCGTGCTGACGTACAGCACCATTGCCTCCATCATCAAGTATCCGTTTGCCTCCACGCAGGCATCGAACGGGAAAAGGAAGTTCGGCTTTTTCCAGTCGGAAGAGGAAACCTACCTCCGCATAGCCGGAGAACTGGGCATTCACATGACAGACGCTTCCGCGGAGATTTACGCGCGTCATCCGCTGGTATTTCTGGTCGAAGCGGCCGACGACATCTGTTACCAGATTATGGATATCGAAGATGCTCACAAACTGCGCATCCTGACGACGGACGAAACGGTGGCGCTCCTGCTACAGTATTTCGAAGGCCCGCGGCTGGAAAGTATCCGTACGACGCTGAAAATGGTCAGCGACACGAACGAACAGATTGCCTATCTGCGTTCCTGCATTATCGGCCTGCTGGTGGACGAATGTACGCGCATTTTCCTGGAGAACGAAGAAGCCCTGCTGGACGGGACGTATAACCGGCCGCTGATCGAAGACATCGGCGAACGGGCGAAAACGGCCTACCGGAATTGTTCCGACACGGCGTACCGGAAGATATACAAATCTCATGAAGTGCTGGACGTCGAACTGGCAGGCTATCATATCTTCAGTTCGCTGATGGACATCCTGATCGAGGCGGTCATGAACCCGGAAAAAACCTACAGCAAACTGCTGCTGAACCGTATTCCGGAACAGTATGACGTCCATGTTTCCGGCACGTACGGGAAAATCCAGTGCGTGCTGGATTATATCTCCGGCATGACGGACATCTATGCGCTGGATCTGTACCGCAAGATAACGGGCATGGGACTGCCGGCCGTGTGAGAGGCGTTTTTATGACAGCCCGAACTTTGGATTAACCGGATGCCGGTGCCAGAACGCGTCGTCTTTCAAATTCCGGTCCAGATAGGCCCGTAATTCGGGATAGGTCATATCCTTCGTCTCGGCGTAAATCTTCGCCTGAATGGCGTTTTTCATCTCAACGCAGTCAAATGCCTTCTTTTTCTTCTTTGTTTCCATATATATATCATTAAATATTATTTCCTCCGGGGCATTATCCGAGGTGAACCGTTTCATAAGGTATACCTGCCGACAGGGCGGCGTAGCGCGGAAATTCGGATATCCGCATCCTGCCGGCCACGACCGCAACTATTTTCACGGACTGTCGCAGCATGAAAAAATCCAGAAACGTTTTCAGGTGACGGTCGTCCTTTCCCGCATAATCCATGTGAACGACTTCCCCTGGCAGGGTATGGACATTTTCCAGCGCTTTCTCTTCCAGCCTTTTTATCCACGTACTGCTGTCCGACAAAACCAGTATTTTCGAGGAAACCTGCTGCTGCATTTTCGATACGTAATCGAGACACTGACAGATGAGCCTCTCTCTTTCGGCAACGGGCAGCGTTTCGCAGTCCGGGTCGCGGAAATCGCCCAGCAGCTGCTGAAAACGGAAATGCAGTGAGAGGTACGGTCCGCCGATTCGACGGAGATGTTCCCCGACGGATTCCGCCAGCAGGTCCGACGGCCTGAACAGTTCGTCGAACAGATCCGCCCACTTGAAATCCACGGCAAACCGCTCGTTGATCCTGTCAAGGATATTCATGTTCCCGTATACGTGATACTGAATGGGAGAATCCTGCGGCAGGCCGAACAGGGCATTCGATTTCGGATGGTTGTGTACGTTGACGATTTTGGCGCACTTTCGCGAAAAAACAATCCGTTCGCCGGGTTTCGGAATCCAGTCGTACCGGTTCGGGACAAGATAGTCCTGCAACGCAAACGGAGTGTCGAAACAGATCCGGAAGGGCAGAGACTTTACCTTGCAGACGGCATACGTGCTGATGATGCCTTTCAGCCGGTCGCCCAGACCACCGTGAATCATATATCCATCGACGAAGAAAACGACCAGCGAAGGTGTATGATTCCCGGCCTTTCTCCGGGTAAACTTTTTCCGGTACACGTATTCCGTTCTGAAAAAATTGACGGCAAACCGGAAATAGTCGCCAACGATTCTCCGGAAGAAATTATCGGGCGCCAGCATCCTGATCCTGCGTTACGGTCTGTTCAAACAGCGATTCATCCTCATCCGCGGCATACTGTCCGCCGGTATGGGAGGTTCGTTTTTCGGGCGGCGGCAGTTCCATGTAGTTGCCGTACAGCCGGGTCAGGTAAGCGTCCGCACCGGCCGGGCCGAAGAAGCGGAACCTGTCGAACGGATATTCCCGGGGCCGGCCGAAATGTTTTTTGTCAACAACCTCTTTCAGCCCCCATGCGCCGTAATAGTTGACATAATGACCGGATGCGGCAGCCGCATGTTTCCGGATGCACTTTTCCACATGGCTTAACAGCCGGCCGGCCGAAACAGGAAACAGGAAACGTACCGTCCGGGCTGTCCATTTTTTGAATCCCCTGCGTATGGCCGGGTCGATGGAAAGCAAATCCTTCAGCCGCAGGCACAGCAGGATGTAGCGCGCGAACAGGCGCGTGGCGAGCGGGGTTTTCAGCCCGTCGTCCAGCGGAAACACGTCAATATTGATCCCCAGCCCCGTAATCCATTCCAGTCCTCGGTACGAAAGGTGTGTACGGCTGTCGTCGATTTTGATGAAGTTGGATGTGCATACGTCCGGCTTATTCAGTAGCCATACCCGCAAGTGCGGCGGCAACTCTGCGGACAGAATGGCAGGCAGCCGGTCGAACCAGACGCGCGGCACACCGAAATCCATGTCGTCATCCCAGGGAATAAACCCCTGATGACGGACGGCACCCAGCATGGTGCCACCTATCATGTAATAAGGCATTCCGTACTTCCGGCAAATCCGGTCAAATTCCACCGCAATGGAAAGAAGCACCCGGTGACACTCGACAATATCCACTGATTTCATACTGTATTTCAAATTTCGACGGCAAAGATACAAAACAGCCGCCTATCCGGAAAAGTTTTTTTCTCCGGGAGGCATTTGTAATACACAGGAATTTCATGTACATTTGCGGCATTAAAAAATTCCAAACAGTATCATCGTGAAGAAAGTGAATAAATTTTTTTTGATGGCATGTTTATGCCAGCCGGTTCTGCTGCAAGCAGCCGACTTCAAATTTAACGCCAGCGGCAAGTTCAAAATCATGCAGGTAACGGATACGCACATCATCAATGGTGCGGAGGGAAAGGGCCTGGCTAACTCCCAAATGACGGTAGACATGTTGCGTCAGACGCTGGATGCCGAGCAACCGGACCTGGTAATCTTCACCGGCGACATCATAACCGGCAGGCCTTATCAACCCGGCTTCGAGCTTGTCGTGGAACCGGTGGTCACCCGTAAAATCCCTTGGGCAGCCCTGTTCGGGAATCACGATGCCGAACAGGATCTGTCTTACGAACAAATGGCCGGCCTGATTCAATCCTGGCCGTACAATGCGGGTAAAATGGGAAAAAACAGGCATGTATCGGGTTACGGGAACTACGTCATCGAAGTGAAGGAGCGAAGCGGAAAGAAGACGGGCGCACTGCTGTACTGCCTTGATTCGCACCAGTACAGCACGCTGAAGCCGACTGTCGACGGCTATGGCTGGTTTGCTTTCGACCAGATAGACTGGTACCGGAAACAAAGTGAAAAATATACCTCCGCCAATCAGGGGAGGCCGCTGCCGGCGCTGGCCTTTTTCCATATCCCGCTGCCGGAATACCGTGCAGTCTATAACGAACAGGGACATAAAATGATCGGCGCACAACTGGAAGCGGTCTGCTCGCCGGAAATCAACACCGGCATGTTTGCCGCCATGCTCGAAAAGGGCGACGTGATGGGGACGTTTGTCGGACACGATCACGTGAACGACTTCATCTTCAATTACTGCGGGATCGCGCTGACATACGGCCGCTTCTCCGGCAGCCCAAACACTTACGGTGACCTGAAGAACGGCGTCCGGATCATCGAACTGACCGAAGGTCAGCCGCGTTTTGAGACATGGATCCGTTTAGACGATGAAATTGTGATCAATCGAGTGACCTTTCCGGATGATTTGCCCTGGAAGCAGAAGAAATAATCGGTTAAGGTGATGAGATATGCCGGCCTGAAACCGTTCAATGGCATGTAGAGAGCGGCGAGTTTAGCTATACCTTTGTGGAGGACGAAGTTGCCGCCCTGTACCGGGACGACCGGAAAGTGGCCCTGATCTATTCGGCCTTCACGGTGATAGCCATACTCATATCCGTGCTGGAGTTGTTCGGTCTGTCGCTGTTCGACATCCGGCAGCGGCGCCGGGAGATTGCCATCCGCAAAGTCAGTGGCGCATCGACCGGAACCATCATCCGGCTACTGCTGAAACGTTATTTCGTATTGCCGGGTATCGCCTTTGCCGTTTCCATTCCGGTAGCGCTGTTCGCCATCCACCGATATCTGGAGAATTTCGCATTTAAGGCGGCGGTATCCTGGTGGCTGTTTCCGGTTGCCTGAGTTGTCACGGCGCTCGTTTCGCTGCTCACGCTGATATACAAACCCACAGAGCAAGCAACGAAAACCTGGTCGAGGTCTTAACCCACATTGCAGCCTGTTACGTCACAAATTTTCTAAAATCAGCAACATCCATTTTTTCAAATTCCGATTTGTGTACTACAAATTTTCGTTTGGAGTAG
>JAISWC010000107.1 GCA_031271245.1 Tannerella sp.
GTTCCTGTTCAAAGCGCGAAAAGGCTTTGCTGATTTTGTTCAGCGAACCTACCTGGTTCAACGGCAAACGCACGATGCGCGACTGTTCGGCCAATGCCTGCAAAATGGATTGACGAATCCACCAGACGGCATAGGAAATAAACTTGAATCCACGCGTTTCATCGAATTTTTCCGCAGCCTTGATCAAACCCAGATTTCCTTCATTGATCAGGTCAGGCAAACTCAGACCCTGATTCTGATACTGCTTGGCCACGGATACGACAAAACGCAGATTGGCCCGCGTCAGTTTCTCTAATGCTTTCCGATCTCCTTTTTTAATGGCCTGCGCCAATTCCACCTCTTCCTCAACCGTAATAAGGTCTTCACGACCAATCTCTTGGAGATACTTGTCCAAGGAGGCGCTCTCGCGATTGGTAATGGATTTTGTAATCTTTAGCTGTCTCATCCACTGTTAATAATGTAAGGGGCTGCAAAGATACGCATTTTTTACCATGAAAAGCATCTTGCAGCCCCCCGATTCTACTGTTAATATATACTTAAAACAATTTTCTCTTCCTGTTTGTTCATCGCTTCTTTCTTATTTTCAGACATTTGCCTATCATTCCGTCAGGTCTATTGCGTAATGGCGCGTCGAACCGTTCGGATAAAATCCCTTGATAAACAGACCCTGTTCTTCGGACGAGCCTTTCAGTATCTTGTCCACGATTTTGTACAGATCATCCGGCGTGGTGATTTTCTCATCGTTGACAATCATGATGACAAATCCTTTCCGAATCCCGGCATCCTGTATCTTGCCTTTGCTGATGCCGTTCACTTCGACTCCGTAGCTGACGCCGTAGGCTCTCTTCTGCTCGGCGGTCAGTTCGCGGAACGCGGCGCCCAGCATTTCGGCGCTGTCGTCGGGCTTGCCGATCACTTCCGTTCCGCCCCGCACGTTGCGAAGTTCGACGGTATAGACTTTCTTCGTTCCGTGACGGTCGAGTTCGACCTTTACCCTGTCTCCCGGACGGTATTTGTTGATCTGCTCCTGCAGGGCGCTCGGCGATTTCACTTTTACACCGTTCACGGCCGTGATCACGTCACCTGTTTCTATACCGGCTTCCCTGGCGGGACTGCGTTCGGCAAAATCAACCACACAGGCGCCTTCAAGCATCGTGATTTTATCATCCTTCAATTCGCTTTTGGCCGCCTGCGGAGGCAGCATCATGACGCCCAACTGGGCGCGCTGTACCGTTCCGTACTGTTTCAGGTCGGCGACAACCTTGCCGGCAATGCTGATGGGCACGGCAAACGAATAACCGGCGAAATTTCCGGTTTCCGAATAGATGGCCGTATTGATACCAACCAACTCGCCTTTGGTATTTACCAGCGCACCGCCGCTGTTGCCCGGATTGACGGCGGCATCGGTTTGGATAAATGACTCGATTTTATTTCGGTTCGACTCTCCCGTCATAATGGAACGCCCTTTGGCGCTGACAATACCGGAAGTCACCGTTGATTTGAAACTGAACGGATTACCGACAGCCAACACCCATTCGCCGACTTTCAGCTGCTCGGAGTCCCCGAACGGAAGCGTACGTAAATCGGATGCTTCGATCTTTAAGAGTGCGATATCCGTACTCGGATCTGTGCCGATGATCTTGGCCCGAAATTCCCGGTTGTCGTTCAGTGTCACTTCCAGTTCATCCGCGCCTTCCACGACGTGATTGTTGGTGATGATATAACCGTCCGTCGAAATAATCACGCCGGAACCGAATCCTACGCGAGGCTGCTGTTGACGGGGGGCGCTTCCTCCGAATCCAAAGAAATATTCAAACGGATCGAAAGAACGTCTCTCGTCCTTCGCTCCCTGCGATTTGGCTACGGATTTGATATGTACAACCGCCTGAATGGCCTGTTCCGCAGCGTATGTAAAGTCGGTATTTTCTGCCGCTATGGAAGCATATCCGGTCAGTGTGACCGGCTGGTTGAATGATGCATCTTCCTTTCCTGTAATGGCGGCCTGTATTCCCTTATTATGTTTCACCATATAAGTTACAGCCCCAATGGAGGTAATACAACTGATCACTGCCACCATTACGACAACCCATACTTTTTTCCACATTGTCTTCATAATTCTACTCATCTATTATAATTAAATCTACTTACTATTCAATCTTCAAACTTTATGTTATCTCCAATTCAAACTCAAAATAAGTGCATTTATTGGAGATTCCGCCGTTTTTTTGGCACATTTAACGCCGGAATTTAACAATTAACCCGGCTTAACGGAATGCCTTACAGTTACATCCCATTTTAACATATACTGCCAGCCATTTTGTCAGACTGTCAGTGTGATGAAATGCGTCCGAAGTCAGCGTGTAAAACAGGAGTCCTACTCCTAAGAAAACATAAAAAGGCACGTATCATTTGCAGAAACAAATATAACTCCTACTTTTGCACCCGCATTCAAGAGCTGACTCCGTAGCTCAGTTGGTAGAGCAAATGACTCTTAATCATTGGGTCGAGAGTTCGAGCCTCTCCGGGGTTACAGCGTAAAAGGCGATTAACTGAGTTGATCGCCTTTTTTTTGCATAACAGCGTGATCCGTTTTTGCGCCATTTTGAAGCGAACTGTTCTACGAAGTTGTATCCACGAAATTTTTCCCCGAAAACGCAGCCGATGACTTTCCGGCTTGATTCGTCCATTAACGCCCGGTTTTTTTCAATTAGGAGCTGTCAGGAAATAAACGGTACAAATTGACGGGAGATGTTTTTTGCCGTACAAAGACTGAAAATGTGCACATACCGGGGTATGTAATCATTTTCAGGATGCAGTACTGCGAAAAACAGACCCGTAAATG
>JAISWC010000109.1 GCA_031271245.1 Tannerella sp.
CCGTTCTGGCGCGGACGCGAATAGGCTTCCAGCAACGTTTTCTTGATGATTCCCCGCTTAGTGCAGAACAACAGGTAATGCGAGTTGATAAACGACGTGTCGCTCGTCAGGTTTTTGACCCGGATGAAGGCATTGACGCTGTCGTCCGAATCGATGTTCAGGAAATTCTGAATCGCGCGGCCTTTGGAGTTTCGCGCGCCTTCGGGTATTTCAAATACCTTTTTCCAGAAACAGCGCCCTTTGGCAGTAAAGAACAGCACCGTAGCGTGCATGGAGGCCGGATAGATGTACTCGACAAAATCCTCCTCGCGTGTTTCGGAGCCTTTGACTCCTACCCCACCTCGCCCCTGTGCGCGGAACTCGCTCAGTGGCGTGCGTTTAATATATCCCATGTGCGAGACAGTGATAATCATCTCGTCGTCTGCATAAAAATCTTCCGGATTCAGTTCTTCCGATGCGTAGACAATGTCCGTCCGGCGTTCGTCGCCGTATTTCTCCCTGATTTCCTGCATCTCGTCCCGAATCACTTTCATCAGTTCATCTTCATTTTCAAGGATTTCCTTCAAGCGTGCGATTAATTTGGCAATTTCTTCGTACTCAGTGCGCAGTTTGCTTTGCTCCAGGCCGGTCAATTGTCGCAGCCGCATTTCCACAATCGCCCGCGACTGTATTTCGGTCAGCGAAAAACGTTCCATCAGGCGAGTGATGGCTTCCTGCGGGCTGCTCGAACTACGGATGATCGCGATAACTTCGTCGATATGGTCCGAAGCGATAATCAGTCCCTCCAGGATGTGTGCCCGTTCTTCGGCCTTTCGCAGTTCATACCGTGTGCGGCGTTTCACCACATCCTTCCGGTGGTCGATAAAGTGCGAAATCAAATCGTACAGGTTCAGCAGTTTGGGCCGTCCATTTACCAGCGCGATGTTGTTCACGCTGAACGACGACTGCAAAGCCGTGAGTTTGTAGAGTTTGTTCAATACCACATTGGAATTGGCTTCGCGTTTCACATCCACCACGATACGCATCCCGTTGCGGTCGGATTCATCGTTCACGTTGGAAATGCCGTCGATGCGTTTTTCGGTCACCAAGTCGGCAATGTATTTAATCAGTTCCGCCTTGTTGACCATGTAAGGTATTTCGGAAATGATAATTTTTTCGTGCGGGCCGTCTGTTTCGATTTCGGCTTTACCGCGCAGTACGACACGTCCCCTACCCGATTCAAAAGCCTCTTTCACGCCGGCATAGCCGTATATCGTGGCTCCTGTCGGGAAATCGGGCGCTTTCACATACTTCATCAGTTCTTCGATACTGATGTTACCTTTCGCTTCGATGTAGGCGATGCAGGCATCCACGACTTCCCGGATATTGTGGGGTGGCATGTTGGTCGCCATGCCCACGGCAATGCCCGAAACCCCATTGATAAGCAGGTTCGGCAGGCGCGTCGGCAGGACGGTCGGCTCTTGCAGCGTATCGTCAAAATTAAACTGGAAATCAACTGTTTCCTTGTCAATATCACGCAGCATTTCTTCCGCCATCCGGCTCAGGCGGGCTTCCGTGTAACGCATGGCCGCGGGGCTGTCGCCGTCGACCGAGCCGAAATTTCCCTGTCCGTCCACTAACAGGTAACGGAGCGACCACACCTGCGCCATGCGTACGATGGCTCCATACACGGACGAATCGCCGTGCGGGTGATATTTACCCAATACGTCTCCTACAATCCTGGCAGATTTCTTGTAAGGTTTATCGGACGTATTTCCCAATTCATTCATTCCAAACAGCACCCGTCGGTGAACCGGTTTAAATCCATCCCTGACATCGGGAAGCGCTCGCGAAACAATCACCGACATGGAATAATCTATGTAGGCCGATTTCATTACTTCATCAATGTCAACCGCAATAATTCTGTCTTGTTCAGTCATTTAGTAATATATTTAAATACATTTAAATTGCTCTTCCAAAAAAGCACGCTAATGTACGGCTTTTTCGCCGTCCGGCAATAAGATTTGATGTGAAAAATTGCAATTTAGTGAATCGTAGCGATTTTTTTTTCCTCTTTCGGAGAGTTTTTCTACATTTGCACCGTTATCTATAATTTTCAATGTAATGAAAACGATGTATTTAAAAATCTTATGGTGTGGAGTCGGAATTGTCCTGTTTACGTGTTGCGCCACAGGCAGGAAAGATGTAACGGAAAACCCTGTGCAGTGGGATTCGCTCACGATCGACAACGGTTCACTGCGAATCAGTTTCATCTATCCGGTTGACTTCCAGGATAAAGCCGTTTTGAAATCGGTTCAGAAACTGTTTGTCCTTGATTATTTCGGAAGCGAATATGCTGACATGACGCCGGAAAATGCGGCGGAAAAATATGCAGAAGACTACCTCAACTCCATCCGGGAAGAAGGGAAAGTCTTCAATGAAGAGATACCGCCCGTTGAATATTATGACCTGTCAGACAATCAAATTCTCTACAACCGGAATCACCTTTTGAGCGTGGGGGCAGGCAGGGAGACATTCAGCGGCGGAGCACACGGGGCACACAGTTATGTCAGCCGGGTGATCGACCTCAAGACCGGTCAACCGCTGAGCGAAACAGATCTGTTCGTCGACGACTACCGGGATGACCTGGCCAAAATCATTGTCGACAACATCGCCGTTTCCTTCAATGTGGACAACGTGCCGGAACTGGAAAACCTCGGTTTCTTCAACGTCAATGAAATTGCTCCGAACGGTAATTTTTACGTGGACGATACGGGGATTACCTATATATTTAATGAATATGAGATTGCCGTATACGCGATAGGCCCTGTGGTTGTCCTGCTTCCGTATGGGAAAGTGAGGCATCTGATTCGCGCCGACGGGCCGCTGGCGGACATTGCTTTCTGACTGGAATATGGAAATCATTCAACAATATTACCCGAACCTGAGCGGGGAGCAAATCCGGCAGTTTGCCTCCCTCCAGGCTCTTTATACGGACTGGAACGCCAAAATCAACGTTATTTCCCGAAAGGATATGGAGAACCTCTACGTCCGTCACGTACTCCATTCGCTGGGCATCGAGAAGATGATCCGCTTCAGAGACGGCGCCCGTGTGATGGACGTGGGCACGGGCGGCGGTTTTCCGGGCATTCCGTTGGCCATTTTCTTTCCGGAGGTGTCGTTTCATCTGATCGACGGTACCGGTAAGAAGATCCGGGTGGTGCAGGCCGTGGCCGATGCCATCGGCCTGACAAACGTGACGGCGCGCCACTGCCGCCTGGAAGACGAAAAGGCGCAGTTCGACTTCATCGTCAGCCGTGCCGTAATGCCCCTGCCGGAACTGGCCCGGATGGCCCGGAAAAACATTCGCCGCGAACAGCAGAATGCACTGCCCAACGGCCTGATATGTCTGAAAGGCGGCGAAATACAGCATGAGATTAAGTCTTTTCGCCGGCAGGCTGTCATCCTGTCACTCGAAGACTGTTACAGGGAATCTTTTTTTAAGGAGAAAAAAATCATCTACGTACAGCTATGATTTACGTACAGCTATGATTACGGTCAGGACATTTACATTCAATCCCGTGGCCGTGAACACCTGCGTGCTTCACGACGAAACAGGAGAAGCCGTGCTCGTCGACTGCGGCTGCGTGACGCCCGCCGAAGAAAGGCTGTTGAGCGACTATATCTCGGCACATCGCCTGACGGTAAAACGCCTGCTCTGTACGCATCTCCATTTCGACCACGTGCTGGGAAACCGGTTTGCAGAGCGGACATACGGCGTACGGCCGGAGGCGCACCGGAACGACACCGTGCAACTCCCGCCGCCCGAAGCGCAGATTCGTTTCATGCGCATCCCTTTGCCGGTGGAGTTTGCGGAGATTGAACACTTCCTGGTCGACGGGGAGACGATCGCCTTCGGCCACTCGGAACTGAAGGCGCTGCATACGCCCGGCCACTCGCCCGGAAGCCTCTGTTTCCACGCCCCGCAGGACGGTTTTGTCCTTGCCGGCGACGTGCTGTTTCAGGGCGGCATCGGACGAACCGACCTGTGGGGTGGCGACTGTCACACGCTGCTTGCAAGCATCCGGGAATGCCTCCTGACTCTGCCCGAACATACCGCGGTGTATCCGGGACACGGTAATCCCACCACCATCCGGTTCGAAAAACAGTACAACCCCTTTCTCGAAAATTAAGGAGCTGTCCGGCAATAAACGGTACAAATTGACGGGAGATGTTTTTTGCCGTACAAAGACTGAAAATGTGCACATACCGGGGTATGTAATCATTTTCAGGATGCAGTACTGCGAAAAACAGACCCGTAAATG
>JAISWC010000181.1 GCA_031271245.1 Tannerella sp.
ATTCCTCTGGAGGACAGAAAATACCTGGGATATGCGCCGCTGCGCAAGGCGGCCTTTGTGGGTAACGCGGCGACGGTTAACTTCCTGGCCGACCTGAAGGACGGGATTTACCGCGCCGAAGCCGATCCGGACGGTACGACGGGCGAGTTTTTCCGCCGCCTCGAAATCGTGGATGCCGGCGAGGAAACGCCGCCGAACTACGACCGCGAGGGCGCGCCCTGTCCGACGGCCGTGTCGCTCTTCCTGACCACCGCCTGCAACCTGCGCTGCACCTACTGCTACGCTTCGGCGGGCGATACCGTGCGCGAATCCATGCCCCTGGACGTAGCCAAACGCGGCATCGACTATGTTGTTGCCAACGCCGTCAGGCAAAAGGCGTCGACGGTCGAACTCAACTACCACGGCGGCGGCGAACCGACGGTCAACTGGCGCACGCTGACGTACTCGTTCAATCATGCCCGCCGCAGGACGCAGGCCGCGGGACTGGAACTGAACGCCTCGACCGCCACCAACGGCATGTTGACCGACCGGCAAATCGACTGGATCACGGCTCACCTGCAGGGCGCCAGCCTCTCGTGCGACGGCCTGCCCGAAGCCCAGGACCGGCATCGCGTCCGTCCGTCGGGACGCGGATCCAGCGCACGGGTGATACACACCCTCCGCCGCTTCGACGAAGCCGGATTCAACTACGGCATCCGCATGACCGCCACTGCCGAACTGATCCCCTTCATGGCCGATTCCGTCGATTACCTCTTTTCCAGCTTCCGCACTCACTCCGTGCAGATTGAGCCGGCCTACCAGATCGGACGTTATGCCGACCAGCCCTCGGCCGAGACGGAAGCCTTTCTCACCGCCTTCCGCGAAGCGCAGCGGCGGGCAAAGAAACACGGAAAGCAAATCACCTATTCCGGCGCACGGGTGGGCATACTGACCAATCATTTCTGCGCCGTCTCGCAGGACTCCTTCGCCCTGCTGCCCGATGGCGCCGTCTCGTCCTGCTTCGAAGCCTGCTCGCACAGCAACCCCCATGCCTCCGTCTTCTTATACGGACAGCCCGACGAAGCATCCGACGGCTACCGCTTCGACATGGAACGGCTCGGCCTCCTGCGCCGTCAGGGCGTACAGCGCCGCGAACACTGCCGCGAATGTTTTGCCAAGTGGACCTGCGCGGGCGACTGCTTCCACAAAGCTGTCGTCATCAACGGCAGCGCGGAAGAATTTGCCGGTACCGGACGCTGCCACATCAACCGCGAACTGACCAAAGACCAGATTCTCGACCGCATCGCCGAAGCCGGCGGAGTGTGCTGGCACGAATTGCCCAACCATCTGCGCGAAAAGGCCTACCGCGAACTCGGCGAGAGAGAAGAACAAAAAGAACAGAAAAAACAACAAATAAAAGAACAAATAAAAACAGAGAAACGATGAAAGATTTAAAACCCAAATTCATGCTGACCCGCGTATATAACAACGGGTCGCAGGACAAGCCGGAGATCGCTCCGCTGTCGCAGGCCATCGAAGCCAAAATGAACCGCCGCGGATTCTTCGGCGTAGGACTCACCGCAGCCGCCGCGCTGACGGTGCTCGACAGCTGTGCCGGCCGGAAGACAATGTATCAACCCGAACCAGTTAAACCGATAGAAGGCTGCGAAGATGTCTATGCCCACAATGGCAATATCAATGCATTAGCAGTCAGCCCCGACGGAAAATGGCTGTTTTCAGGAAGTAAGGATGAGACCGTAAAGATATGGAGCTTGCCGGAAGGCGCGCCGGTAAAGACATTGACCGGACATTCCGATAGCGTAAGGTCGTTAGCAGTCAGTCCCGACGGGAAATGGCTTGTCCCTGGCGTCTACAGGAAACTTCAACTTATAAAATTGCCGAAATTCACGGTTGATAAATGTTTACTGGATTTGAAGTGTGTATGGGGTACGGTAGAAGGAGTTACTTACAGTGTAACGGACGAGTCGGGACGCACGATCACCTACACCCTGCCTTGCGGTTCGCCGATACCGGCAGGCGCGACATGTATTTGTAACTGCGTGCCCGGAAAAGGGTGCAGTTGCAACAAAGTATGCACCTGTCAGTCGGTATGCACCTGTCAGTCGGTTGGGTGTCACCATTGCACCTGCAACAAAGTATGCACCTGTCAGTCGGTATGCACCTGTCAGTCGCATTGCACCTGCAACCGGGTTTGTGTCTGTATGGCTGTATAAATTCAATTGAAAATGGAGAGCGTTTGAACCCCCCGCTCGGCGTAGGCTCTGCCTGCGTCGGGTTAAAAGCAAGGCTCCAGCCTTACAAGCGAAACAAAGCAGGCATAAATGAGCACATTTCTGCCGACCGGGTTTTCGCTTCGCCGCATGTCTGGAGACATGCTTTTAACACGTCGAAGGCCGGAGCCTTCGCCGAGCGGGGGACATGATGGACTGTGATTTTTTAGAAGACAGCAGAAAATGGTCAGTTGAAAAAATCACCGTCTTCACATAATCATTTCAAATCACCGTTCGGACATAAGAAAAAGGCAAGCCCTGCGAAGCCGAAAGAGCAGGAAAATAAATTATTCAAATTCAAAATTTTATCAAGATGAAAAAGTGTTCTATTTTATTGGTAGTGTTGAGCCTGTTTACATTGATGCAGGCCGAAAATGTTTCGACGGAAAGAGCGTTAAAAATTGCGACGCAGTATTATCGTCTGTCGGATGAAGTTTCGTTACGAAACAGTGTGGACCCTCTGCTGGTGCTGGCATACACCGAAAAGGCCGATGGGGTGGATTTGCGGTCGTCGGCAGCGCCGGAGGCCTGTTTTTATGTTTTCAACAGCGTGGACGGTGAGGGTTTTATCATCGTATCGGGCGACGACCGCGCCTGCCCCATACTGGGCAGTTCCTTCAACGGCGCTTTCGACCCGGACAATTTGCCCCCGAACCTGAAAGCCTGGCTGAAGCAGTACAGTAAGGAAATCGCCTGGATGGTAAAGGAAAATCCCGATCAGCCGGCCGACCCGGAATGGGCGCAGCTTGAAGCGGGCGCCTCGCCGGCCGGTGTCGAACTGCGGAAGACGGTACTCCTGACAACGGCCAGCTGGGGGCAAGAGGATCCGTATAACCTGGCGTGCCCCATGTCCGGAAGCAAACGGACAGCCACGGGATGCGTCGCCACGGCCATAGCCATCATCCTGAAATATCATGCCGACAACGGATACAAGGCCTCGGGAAAGGGTAGCCATTCCTACACGTGGAACGGAAAAACGGTAAGCGCCACTTTCGGGACGTACGACTGGGCCAATATGCCGAACGCCACCTCTTCCTACAAAACAACCACACAGCGTACGGCCGTGAGCAAACTGATGTATAACTGCGCCGTCAGTATAGAATCCAAGTTCGGAACGGATGCCACTTCGTCGAACAGTTTTTACGCCTTCACAGGTTTGAACAACTATTTCGGCTTGGATAAGAGGTATATGAGATTTATTCACAAAGAGGACTATACGGACAGCCAATGGAAGAAGATCATCAGAAACGAGATTGACAAAAAGCGTCCCGTGCTTTATGGAGGAGATCCCGATGCCGGAGACTCCGGCCATGAGTTTGTCCTTGACGGGTATAACGACACGTCCGACCAGTTTCACGTCAACTGGGGATGGGATGGAAGCTACAATGGTTATTTCCGGCTCACATCGTTAAAGGGAGGAGCTAATCCGAACTACAAAAACGATCAGGAGATGATCATCGGAATACAGAAATCCGTCACTGCGAACGCCTCAAACCTGACATACTTTGGCCCGGAGGGCGGAATAAGTGTGGACTGGAAACGGTTTTTCATGCGTGTCACCGCCAGCAAGTTGCTGCTCCGCTCGTATGAATCATTCAACGGACGCCTGGGCATAGCGCTCATCGATGCCAAAGGCAATATCAAACAGATTGTCGCGGAGCGCGAAGATGAGGAACTGGAATTCGGATACTCTTACGGGATACTCTTTGTTGTTAACGACGCTTTTTCCTATCTTAAGACCGATGTGCTGCGATGTGTAAGTTCCGAAGACAATGGAAGGACCTGGAACGTCATATATGGCGGCGAATCCGGGGCCGACCTTGAAACCCTGGATTATTATTCGATGTCTGTAGAAGAAATTGCCTCGCAGGACGTACATGTTTACAGCATCCCGAACGGAATCGTGATAGACAGCCCCGCAAGCGAAACGGTGCAGATCTACACCCTCGCGGGACAGCTTGTATTCAGCGGCGTGAAAGAAGCCGGCAAAGCCACCTTCAGCGTATCCCTGCCCCGGGGTGTGGTGCTTGTCAGGGGTGACGGATGGGCTGAAAAGGTGCCTGTAAAATAACCTCCACCCGGCGGGTGCAGCGTCTTTCGCCGCATCGCAGTTGAAAGCAAATCTCCGGACTTCCTGACCGACGAAGTCCGGAGATTTCGCCGAACGGGGGAGAACGGATAAAGATAAACCTGTGCGTGTGGAAGCAGTCAAAATGAATTTTTTTAGGTAGATAGTTTCAAAGCATAAAAGTTATCCATATATTTGCGGCCATGAAAATAGACAGGTTGGAATTATTTAAGGTCCCGCCGAGGTGGTTGTTTTTGAAAATCACTACCGACGATGGATTTGTCGGGTGGGGCGAACCGGTGGTAGAAGGTCGCGCCGATACAGTCGAAACAGCCGTAAAAGAACTGTCGCCCTATTTGATTGGGCGTGACGCTTCGCAAATCGAAGACATCTGGCAGGTGCTGTATCGCGGCGGGTTCTACCGTGGCGGACCAATATTGAGCAGCGCTATCTCCGGCATCGACGAAGCGCTGTGGGACATCAAGGGAAAAGCAACCTCCCTGCCCGTACACAATCTGCTGGGCGGCTCGGTGCGCCATAAAATGATGGTTTACCAGTGGATAGGCGGCGACCGTCCTTCGGATGCGGTCGATGCCGCCAGAGCAAAACAGCGGTCGGGACTAAAAGCCGTCAAGATGAGCGGTACGGAGGGACTGGAATGGATTGACTCTTTCGGCAAAATCGACGAAGTCATCGAACGGGTGGCGGGCATTCGTGAAGCCTGCGGAAGAAGTTTCGGAATCGGCATCGATTTTCACGGGCGCGTTCACAAAACCATGGCAAAAATTCTGATGAAAGAACTCGAAGTCTACCGTCCGATGTTTATCGAAGAGCCTGTGCTGGCCGAAAACGGCGAATATTTCAAGATGCTGTCCGAACTGGTATCCACGCCCATCGCTACCGGCGAACGCCATTATACCCGCTGGGATTTCAGGCGCCTTTTCGAGCAGGGCGCGGTGGACATTATTCAGCCGGATTTAAGTCACGCCGGCGGGATTTCCGAGTGCAAAAAAATCGCTACCATGGCTGAAGCCTACGACATTGCCATAGCGCCGCACTGTCCGCTGGGACCCATTGCCCTGGCCGCCTGTCTGCAACTCGATTTCAATTCCGTCAATGCCGTGATACAGGAAACGAGCGCCGGAATGCACTATAATGTAGGCGCCGACTTGCTGGACTACATCACCAATCCGGAAGTGTTTGCGTTTAAAGACGGATATATTGACGTGTTCAACGGTCCCGGCCTGGGTATCGAAGTGGACGAGGAGAAAGTCAGAGCGATGGCGAAAATCGGACACAACTGGAAAAATCCGGTTTGGCGTACGGAATCCGGCGTCGTGGCGGAATGGTAATCAAAATAGAACAGTTCAATTGGAATGGAAACATTACAGGCATTTAAAGATAAACTCGCAAAAGGCGAACCGGTATACGGTCCTTTTATGAAAACGGTCGATGCGGCATTGGTAGAATGTGCCGGTCATGCCGGTTTCGATTTTGTCATTCTCGACATGGAACACGGTCCGGCCGGCTTCTCCGACCTCCAGCACCTGATTCGGGGAGCGGAGGCGGCGGGCGTTTTGCCGGTTGTGCGCACGTGCGATTCGTCGGAAACGGCTATCGGCAAAGCGCTCGACCTGGGGGCGAAAGGCGTTCAGATTCCGCAAATCCAGTCGGCTGACCAAGCGAAAGCCGTCGTCAAAGCCGCCCGATATTTTCCGAAAGGCGAGCGGGGCGTATGTCGTTTTGTCCGAGCGGCCAACTATTCATCCACCCCGAGCGGCGAATATTTCGAACGCGCAAACGAAGCGCTGATTATTTTGCAGGTGGAAGGAAAACAGGCGCTGAACAGGCTGGACGGAATACTGGGCGTTGAAGGAGCGGATATTCTGTTCGTCGGGCCCTACGACCTTTCACAGTCACTGGGCGTTCCGGGTCAGGTGTCGCACCCTTCGGTCGTCGAAGCGGTCCAAAACATCACCGAACAGGCTAAAAAAGCGGGGGCCGTCACCGGCGTATTCTGCGACACGTTCGAAGCAGCGGCTTTGTGGCGCAGCGCAGGCATTCAATACCTTTCCTATTCCGTCGATGTCGGTATCTTTACCGAATCATGCCGTTCTATTGTAAGCAATTTAAAAAAATAAAAAACAGTAATCTATGAGTAATTCGAAGAAGAAAGCCGGTTTGATAACACCGGGGTATATCGTTACATTTATTTTGGTAGTGAGTTTATTTTTCCTGTGGTCCTGGCCCAATACACTGAATGATTTTTTGATCACTCAATTCAAGAAATCGCTGGAATTGAGTCTCGCACAGACCGGTTTTTTGCCGTTTGCACTTAAAACCGGCTATTTTTGCCTTGCTATTCCGGCAGGATTGTACATGCAGAAAAAGGGCTACAAAGCCGGAATCCTGCTGGGACTGATTCTGTTTGCCGCGGGCTGCCTGCTGTTTTATCCGGCGGCAAGCACACAAAAGTTCATTTTATTCCTTTGTGGAATTTTCGTGATGGCAGGCGGTTGCGCGTTCCTCGAAATCGGCGCCAACAGTTTCGTGGTAAGCCTCGGCGATAAGGAAACGTCCGAAAGACGGCTTAATCTGGCACAGTCGTTCAATCCGATTGGCTCGATCATTGCATCCACATCCGCCACTTTATTTATCTTTTCAGGCAACGAACCGGATGCCGCAACCATACAGGCATGGAAAGACACCGGCATTTACGAAGCTTTTCTGAAAGAAGAAAACGCCCGCGTTTTTCCCGTCTATATTACTCTTGCAGTGGTAGTTTTGATAATTGCTTTCCTGATTTCGAGAGCGAAATTTCCACAGGTCGAAGCCGAAAAGGAATCCGGAGCAAAAGGCAGTTTCAAAGCCCTGTTGAAATTCCCGCACTGGTGGGGCGCCATTATTTCTCAATTCTTCTATCTGGGCGCTCAACTTGGAACATGGTCTTTCATCGTGCTTTACATCACTCAAAACAGCGGTTTGGGCGAAAAAACCGCCGGCTGGATGCTCACAGCTAACATGATTATATTCATGATTGGCCGTTTTTTCTCCACATGGATCATGAAATTCTTCAAACCCACACGCTTGATGGGAATTTATGCAATCATCAATCTGTGTTTGATTTCCGTCGCCATTCTCGGCTCGGCCTGGGGCGAAGCCCGATTCGGTTTGGGCTTGAACCATCTTATTTTGCCCATACCTTTTACGGATTTATCCGTGCCTGTTGGCGTTTACTCGCTGATCCTCACGGCGTTTTTCATGTCGCTGATGTATCCGACCAATTTCGCTTCCGGCGTGAAAGGGCTGGGGCCCAACGCCAAATTAGGCGCTTCGATACTGGTAATGAGTTTGATCGGCGGCGCTATCGGTTCGCTTGTCATCAGCAAGTTGGCCGGCACCGGCTGGGGAGCGATAAGCGGACTGGATGAACACCAAATCGCCTCGGGCATGTGCTATATTTTACTGGCATATACCGTGATTGCCTGGTACGCCTTTGTCGGCTCGCGACCCAAAGGCCCGATCTATGAATGAAAAGGGCGGTTCTACTGGGAATTGTGTGGAAAAAAGCGCCCCTTTGTATCATGATATCAGAGAATCTTTATTGGGTTTGACGCCACTAAGATGCTTACTTTTTTCTTGTTTTTAAAATGTCGGATTTATCTGTCTCAGACAACCGAAACTGATACGGAACGATCCGGAAACTTCTTAACCACAACAGGCACAAGGGTTTTACACAAAGGACGCCATGTTGCTTTGTGTAAAACCCTTGTGCCTTTTGTGGTTAAGTTAAAAAACGACATTTACGGCTGCCCTAAAAATCTCACCGCCACTTGCACCATCGCTCCTACGGCGTATGACAGGGCGTCTTCATCCATATCGAAACGATCGTTGTGATGTTCCGCGCCGCTGCCGAGACGGTCGTTTTTGACGCCGACAAAGGTAAACAGAGCGGGGGCTAATTCCCCGTATCTTGCGAACGTTTCGGCCGCGTACCAAATGTACTGTTCTCCCGAAACGACTTTATCGGGATAGAGTTCTTTCACCGCATCGCGGGCAAACCGGGCAAGGCTTGTGTCGTTTACGACAGGTCCCATGGCAATGCCCATTTTATCGTGAAACCGGACCGAACAGCCATGCGCCCGCGCAATGTCTTCGCTGACCTTCCTTAAAATCGAAAATCCCTTCTCGCCTTCCGACCGGTCGAAGAAACGGATGGTTCCGCCGATAAAAACGGAATTGGGTATCACGTTGTACATCTCCCCGCCGTGTATTTGCGAAATGCCCAGTGTCAGCGTTTTGGTTATATCACGCTGGTTATTCCAGGCTATTGAAATTCCCGTTAAAACATTTGCCGCGGCAAATACCGGATTGATCGACAGGTCGGGACGCGAAGCATGGCC
>JAISWC010000275.1 GCA_031271245.1 Tannerella sp.
CCGGAGTTTTACTGTTACGGAGAGGCTGTTTCAAAAGCCTCCCGAAACATCGTTGCGAATGACAATCCCATTTCGTGGAAAAAGAAGGAAAATAACGCCCGGATTGTTTCCGGCTGTACCGTTGCAATGACGGAAACTACGTACCGATCATGGAGAACGAACGGCTGCTTCAACCGCCGGATCGCTCGCCGTCAGCAATAAATAACCTGCGGTCGACAATCTCCGTATTACCGTCGACAACTTTCGGGCAGACGTTGATAATAAAGGAGTTGCCGTAGGTATTTCATAAGGATAGTCTGCCGTTGGCGGCCGGCGCCTTGTCCCAGCGTTCCTGGAAGTAAATGCCGTAACCTTCGGGATTGGTCACGGTCTTTCCGAGCCAGGACACATAAGTTGGCTCCGGCAGGTCGTATTCGTTGTGTTTCGGTTGACCGGCGGCACGCGACCAGGATTTGCGCATTGGCCTGTCATTTTATCGGAAATAGCGAAGGGGTATATCCTGTACCCTTTTTTGAATTGTGAAACCGCGACCGTTTGAAACACATCTACGAGAAAACTTCTCAGCGTCCGGCGGCAGCAGTGTCAAATCCTTCCAGCCGTCCTTCGCCCGTGACGGCGCCACCGTTACAGCGGAGCGTTGCAGGCCGCCGGTCGGCATCGGCGGCCACGACCGCACCTTTTTCCAGATGCAGTTCCACGCCGGATTTCAAGTTAAGTGCATTCACGCGGTATCGCCCGGCCGGTACGCGGACTGTGCCGCCGCCGGCAAAGTATATGGCGTCCATCACCCGTTCGAAAATCATACTGTTATCCGTCTGCCCGCCGGCATCCACGCCGTACTCCAGGATATTGCAGGATTTTCCTGCGGGGTGATAGATGCAGCAGAAACGTCCGCCGGGAGCGCAGTCGCCGTTTACGTACCACTCCAGCGGGTCTTCCGCCTGCATGTTGTCCGTCCACTTATACTCCAGGTCGATGCCGTCCGTCATTCCGGTTTCGGCGCGCGGTACGGCAATCATCATCCGGTTACCGGCTTCCCGGCCGTCGACGGTCCGTAGCGTCGTCCATGCGTCGCCGGCATAGCGTTGCAGGGTGTTTCCGCGTATGACCCGGAAGTCGAATCCCTGCCAGCCGGTCTCGTAGCGGCGGTCTGTATTGAGATAGAGGCACATCCGGCTGTCGCTGTCCGGTTCGAGCGGTGTGAGCGGCGCCACGGTTTCGGCAAAGAAGTAAACGTGCCGGCTGTCCCACGCATTTTTCAGGATATGGAAATCGTTGCGTCCGGTGAAGTTAGTATATCGCACTGTGGGCGGAGCGCCGGGATGGTCGCGGTCGCGCGTGTCGCCGGTGTAGTCTGTGTAGGCGGTGTCCACGCCGTTCCAGTCGTCCAAGGAGGTGATGGTGCGTTCCGGTGTGAATCCGCGGTCGGGTTCGACACCTTTGTATCGCCGGATGTTGTTTACCAATTGCATGTAGTAATGGTCGTCGAGAGCTCCGGTAAGCGTCGGTTCGATGTCGCGGCTGTATTCGGGGCTGGCCTGGTCGCAGAACCAGGAATGTTCGGGATTGGCGTCGTGGCTGTCCCACCGGCCGGCCACCCATTCGTTCCAGCCGGTCACGAAGATGAAGGGAACGTCCTGCGTCAGGGCATAGTCCCACTGTTCCTGGATATTGTATCCGTAGAAGATGTCCTTTTCGGGATTCCCGTGCGAGCCGTTGCGGTAACTTCGTCCCCGGTTGTCCCTGTTGCCGTAGAAGGCCGACCCGCCCATTCCGGCCTGTACGTTAATATGTTGTGCCACGGAGACGCTGATCATTTCGGCTTCGCCGCGGGCGTTGTAATCCACGTGCTGCGGGCGTTCGAAGGAAATCCATGACCAGGCATCGGTTTTCGTGCCGTCGCGCGGGAAACGCGGTTCGCGGAAAGTGAAAAAGTCTTCAAGGGGAGTGTCCTTCACTTCGTTTTTTCGGCCGACAATCAGCGGTTTCCCGTCTAAGTAGAGCCAGCAGTCGGGATGGCGGAAGGGTGCGCCGGGACGGTAACACATCTCCCAGGCTTCGCGTATGGCATCGCCGGAGGCGGCGGAGGTGTAGAAGACGACTTTGGGCGGATTTTTACCTTGCGCCCGGATGGCGTCGAGGGCTGACATGACGACATGCGCCGTCCGGGGATAAGCCGAGCCGTTGCTTGCGTCGAAAGCCAGGAAGTCGACTCCGGCATCGGTCAGTAACTGCATGCTTTTCAGCGTTGCCCATGCGTCGTCGAAGCGGTAGTATCCCCAAACCGGTTGCCCCCAGAACAGGTACATGCCCGGCGGTCCCCAGTAAGGGCTGTCAAAATCTTCCAGAACTTCGGGATGGCGGGTGGTGATTTCGGTCAGGTCCCAGGCGTTATGGGGAACGGGCGTACTGCCCCGTTCACAACTGTCCGTCGCCCAGAGGAAATAAAAAATGCCGACCTGCCGTCCGGGTTTGGGGTCACCCACGGCGCCGTGCCGGAGCAGGACACGCCCCAGTCCGTCGGTTCCGGCCAGCGGCTGAGCATGGAGGGTTATACACGCCACCAACGTCGCCAGTACGGCGCCTGCTGCGCGACGTAAAACTTGTACAACCGTTATAACGATTGTTTTATCTTCTCTTTTCATTATACTTTTCTTGATGTAATTATTTTATTAAA
>JAISWC010000278.1 GCA_031271245.1 Tannerella sp.
TGCTGTTGCGCCTGGGGCAGGTCTACCACCGGAGCGGCCGTTACCCCGAAGCCTATCGCCATTACAGGGCCTATCTGCATCTGAATCCTCAAAGTCAGCTTGCAGCCAATGCGGCTCAGGGTTGCCGGATGTCGGACCAGTGGCTGGAAAATCCGACACTGCATCAGATCAGCCGGATGGAAATTTTCAATTCGCGACGGAGCGAATTTACTCCCATGCTCTATGGCGAAAAATACGACCAGTTATATTTCTGTTCGACACGGGGCATTGTCCACAAGGATTCCATCAACAGCATTACCGGGCTGAAAAACAATGCTTTTTTTGTTTCGAAAAAAAATGAAAACGGCGCGTGGCAGAAGCCGGAGGAAGTGACCGATGCCGTCGCCGGCGAATACGATCAGGGGACACCCTCGTTTTCAAAAGACGGCAACACAATGTATTATACCTACTGCGGAGAAGACGCGACCGAACCGCGGACGGCGGAAATTTACGTATCCACGCGCAGCGGCGCTTCATGGAGTAAGGGACAGCGCGCCCCCATCGTGAAAGATTCCATTACGCTGCTGGCGCATCCGGCTGCCTCGCCGGACGGAGCCTATCTGTATTATGTAGCGGAAGCCCTCGGCGGTTATGGCGGTAAAGACCTGTTCCGTTCGCGGCTGGTGGGAGCGAATGACTTCGGGTCGATGGAAAACCTGGGGCAGGAAATCAATACCGAAGGCGACGAACTGTTTCCCTATGTGCGCGATTCCGTCACGCTTTACTTTGCCTCCAACGGACATCCCGGACTGGGCGGACTGGACCTTTTTAAGGCCACACTGGACAGTACCGGCCGGTGGAACGTCGAAAACATGGGCGTGCCGGTCAACTCGATGGCGGACGATTTCGGTATTACGTTTGCGGGACAGAAGGAACAGGGTTTCTTCTCCTCCAACCGGAACGACGCGCGTGGATGGGATCACATTTATTCGTTCGAATATCCGACGGTCACGATTTTCATTGAAGGGTATGTAGCCAATAACGAAGAGGACGTGATTGAAAATGCGATGGTACGGATCGTCGGGCGGGACGGACTGAACGTGAAAGTCCCGGTCAAGCCGGACGGTTCCTACCGGGTCGAACTGGAACGCGATGTCAGCTATGTCATGATGGCCAGCGCACCGAATTATCTGAATCAGAACTTTGAACTGAAAACGGATGCGGAAGAGAAAAATGAGACCTATTATGTCGATTTTTATCTGTCGCCCGTTGACAGGCCGGTCGTGGTGGAAAACATATTCTACGCTTTCGACAGTGCAACGTTGCGGCCGGAATCGAAGGAGGCGCTTGACGGTCTTGTCAGGATACTAAATGACAATCCGCATGTGACGATTGAACTGGGTGCGCATACCGACCGTAAAGGTTCGGACGCATACAACGAAAAACTGGCGCAGCGGCGGGCGCAGTCGGTCGTGGATTATCTGATAGCGGCGGGGATTGATGCGGCGCGTCTGGTAGCCAAAGGCTACGGCGAGACCGTTCCGAAGCTAATCACGGCCAGACTGGCGGAACAGTATGACTTCCTGCCGGACGGCACGCGCCTGGTGGAGGAATTTGTCAATGCGCTGACGCCCGAACAGCAGGAGATTGCCGACCAACTCAACCGGCGTACGGAGTTCCAGGTGACGGGACTGGAGTATAACCTCAAATGAGATTGCTCAGTGAAACCGAATCATTGAAACACGGAAGATCAATGAATCCCCGAACAGCAAATTAATGTGAATACCCGGAAGGAAAACGCTCTGTTTGTAAATAATGGGCTATCTTTGTGGTCGGGAAATGAAAAGTTACAGAATGAATCAGACCAAAGAGCTTGTAGAAGCCGTAGTAAAAGGAATGCAGGAGAAGAAGGGGAAAAGAATTACAATGGTAGATTTGACGCAACTCTCCGGCGCCATTTGTGAATATATGATTATTTGTGAAGGAAACAGTTTGACGCAAGTGTCGTCGCTGTCCGATTCGGTGTGGGAGGCGGTGCGCAGCGACACGGACGAACGGCTGCTCTCGATGGACGGCGACCGCCAGTCGTCCTGGATCGGCATGGATTACGGCAGCGTGCTCGTGCATATTTTCCTGCCGGAACAGCGCTCGTTCTATGACCTGGAACATCTTTGGGCCGATTCGAACGTCACGGAGATTCCCGACCCGCAATGACTTGGACAATTAGTTTAGTTAGTATGTATGGAAAATAATAACAACAACAGTATCCCGCCGAAGAACGGCAAACCGAAAGTGCGCTTCAATCCGTATCTGTTATACGGCGTGATTGTGATCGTGCTGGTCGGGCTGTTCATGATGAACGATTTTTCGACCACGCGGGAAATCGGATGGACGGAATTTCAGCGCCTGGCCGGAGACGACGTCTTTGAAAAACTGGTGGTTTACAACAAGAAAAACGTACTGGAGGCCACGGTTAAAAACGACCGGAAAACACTGGTTTTCGACCCCGAAGAACTTGAACAGGTTGGCATCAGTCCGAAAGTATTTGTAAAAATCCCTTCGGCCGACAAGTTTTCCGACTTCTACGACCGGACAGTGGCCGAAAAACAGATCAGCGCCCAGGTCAGCTACAAGGATGGCGACGATACGTTCTGGAACATTCTGTTTTCCGCCTGGCCGATTCTGCTGATTATCTTTATATGGCTGTTTTTCATGCGGCGGATGACGGGGGGCGCAGGCCCGGGCAATATCTTCAGTGTGGGACGTTCGAAAGCGCAGATATTCGACAGGGACGGACATATCAAAGTGACATTTAAAGACGTAGCCGGTCTGGCGGAAGCCAAGCAGGAAATCGAAGAAATCGTTTCCTTCCTGAAAAATCCGGCCAAATACACCGAATTGGGGGGTAAGATTCCGAAAGGCGCCCTGCTGGTAGGCCCTCCGGGCACGGGTAAGACGCTGCTGGCCAAAGCTGTGGCCGGCGAAGCCAACGTGCCTTTCTTTTCCCTTTCCGGTTCCGATTTCGTGGAAATGTTTGTCGGCGTGGGCGCCTCGCGGGTGCGCGACCTGTTCCGTCAGGCCAAGGAGAAAGCGCCATGCATCGTTTTTATTGACGAAATCGACGCTGTGGGACGTGCCCGCGGAAAAAACGTCAACGTGAACGCCAACGACGAACGTGAAAATACCCTGAACCAACTGCTGACGGAAATGGACGGGTTCGGCTCGAACAGCGGCGTTATCATCCTGGCCGCCACCAACCGGGCGGACGTGCTGGACAAGGCGCTGCTGCGCGCGGGACGGTTCGACCGCCAGATTCATGTGGAACTGCCGGACCTGAACGAACGGAGAGAGATTTTCGACGTACATCTGCGTCCGATCAAGATAGACCAGACGGTGGATGCCGAATTTATGGCGCGCCAGACGCCCGGTTTTTCGGGTGCGGACATTGCCAACGTGTGCAACGAGGCCGCCCTGATTGCCGCCCGCAACGGAAAGGCTTTCGTACAGAAAGACGATTTCATGAATGCCGTCGACCGCATTGTCGGCGGTCTGGAGAAACGCTCCCGCATCACGACGGCCAAAGAACGCCGGAGCATCGCCTTCCACGAAGCCGGACACGCCACGCTCAGCTGGCTGCTCGAACATGCCAATCCACTGGTGAAGGTCACCATTGTGCCGCGCGGCAAAGCACTCGGTGCGGCGTGGTATCTGCCCGAAGAACGCCAGATCACGACCCGCGAGCAGTTGCTGGACGAGATGTGCGCCACGTTGGGCGGTCGCGCGGCGGAGGAACTTTTCCTCGGCGAAATCTCGACCGGCGCGTCCAACGACCTGGAGCGCGTCACCAAACAGGCTTATGCCATGGTGGTTTACTTCGGCATGAGCGACCGGCTGCCGAACCTGAACTATTACGATTCGACGGGACAGGACTGGGGCTTTACGAAACCCTACAGCGAAGAAACCGCCCGGCGGATTGACGAGGAGGTTCAGCGCATGGTGAACGAACAGTATGATCGCGCCAAGTCCATCCTGGCCGAATATGCGGAGAAACACCATGAGTTGGGCGGGCGGCTGCTCGAATCGGAAGTGATTTATTCGGAAGACATGGAACACATTTTCGGCAAGCGTCCGTGGGTTTCGCGTTCGCAGGAAATACTGAACCTCAAGGAGGAAGAACAGAAATCGCCGGACGGAGAGGCCTCCCCGTCCGCATGAATACCTGAAAACGACAGTTGTTGAAGAATTTAATTATACGTACCATCACCGGAGCCGGTTTCGTGGCAGTCGTTGTCACGGCTGCCAGCGTGTGTGCCTGTAGCTTTCTGGCGCTGTTTACCGTGATTGCGGGATGGTCTCTGCACGAGTTTTGCGGCATGGCCGGTATCGCCGGCTGGCGGAAGCGGGCGGGCATGGCCGGCGGGATGTATCTTTTTGCCGCCACGTTCGGTTACGCCGGCGGATATGTATCAAACGAGGTCTTTCTGCCGTATGTGTTTTTCCTGCTGCTGCTGCTGATCGGCGGCCTGTATGACAGGACGTCGTCCCGGCCGGTGAACGACTGGGCGATGAGTTTCTTTGCACAGTTTTACTGCGCCGGACTGCTTTCGTCGCTCAACTTCATCGCATTCGACCGCAGCGAAGCGGCCTACACGCCCGTTTATATTCTGCTGGTATTTATGTTTGTATGGCTGAACGACACGGGCGCCTACCTGATTGGGAGCCGGTTCGGCCGGCGCCGGCTGTTTCCCCGCATATCGCCGCTGAAGTCGTGGGAAGGCTTTGCAGGCGGACTGGCGGTTACGCTGACCGGTTCGCTGCTGCTGGCGCGGCTGCTTCCGGAAGCTTTGCCGGCATGGTATCACTGGCCGGCGCTGGCGACGGTCGTCGTGACGTTCGGCACGTGGGGCGATCTGGTGGAGTCGCTTATCAAGCGTACCTGCGGCGTCAAGGACTCCGGTAGGCTGCTGCCCGGACACGGAGGGATACTGGACCGGCTCGACAGTATCATGCTGGCCTCTCCGGCGGTCTGTTTCTATCTGGAGTTGCTTATTCGAAATTGAAGGTAAGGACAATCATCCGCGAAGTGACGCGCGACAGGGCCTGCGAATATTTCCGGTCGTCTTCGTTCATCAAGTCGCTCCGGTCTTTTTCCAGCACATCGGCTAGCCCGAAACAGAATTTGATTTCCGGACAGAGTTTGAAGAACGGCAGATAAATGTCGCATCCGAACCCAAATTCCACGCCATAGTCGCTACCCTTGAGCAATAACGGATTTCCCCGTTTGCGTCCGATGTCGAACGCCGAATACACCCCGCCAATCAAATAGGGGCGATAGTTGTTCAGCCGGACGGCCGCATATTTCACGTCCAGCGGGACAATCAGGTAATTGGAACGTACCGAGGTGATAAATTCTTCTTTTGAGGTCTGTTCCACAAAGGTGAACTGCTTGTCACCGAAGTGAACGGTAGGGGAAAGGCGCAAACTGAAGTAGGGATTGAGGTAGAGGTCGCCGAGCACGCCGACGGTAAATCCCGGCGAATAGGTGGGCACTTCGGCATACCACGTTTCGCCGCCGGGCGCTGCAATGCCGTTGTGGGTCAGAATCAGGTCTTGCGCATGCAAACCGATATGGAATCCCAAATGATACCATTTCATATCTGCATACGGCTGGTTTCTGGGTTTCTGTTTCTGTGCCCATCCTCCTGCCGGCACAAGACTGCATAGCGCCGCTATGATGATTAATCGCCTCAATTCGATGTCTGTTTCCTCTAATAACGGGGGATGAAAAAAGTTATTGTCAGAGGAAGGGAAATAAAAAAACGGCACAGATGTTTTTCAGTCTACGGAGAAAAGACTATTTTTGCGGACGATTAATTTTAAAACTGTAAAAAATGGCTTACGTAATTAGCGAAGATTGTATTGCATGTGGTACGTGTATTGACGAATGTCCCGTAGGAGCGATATTCGAAGGCGACATTTATCGCATTGATTCGGAGATGTGTACTGAATGTGGAACGTGTGCGGACGTATGTCCCACAAGCGCCATTCACCCGGAAGCATAAGAACAGTTCTTCCCGGCGGACGCTCCTTTTTTGGTATGGAGGAGCGACGGCGGGTTTCATGCGATTCCCACAGACTCAGAAACAAACGCAGAGAAGAAGCAGCAATGCGGATTCTCTGCGTTTATTTTTTTTCTTCCCTTAGCAGTCAATAGTTAGTAGAACAGTAAACGGTAGCAGCGAAAATCTCCAGACAGCCACTCTACTAACTACCTGTTTTTATGCACAAAACTGTGCCGTGCGCCGTGTAGCGGCGTCCTGTTTTGCCTTTCTCAGCCGGAGGTACAAATACGACCCGAAAACCAGGAGCAGGGAAGCGATATGTATGTATCGCCGCGTCTGCAAATCGACTTTAATGTCTGCAAAGCCCTGACTTTGAGGACGTCCGCCTCCAGCTGGTCGTGCCGCTTCGACGCGGTTGCCGCCTCCGGCCGGTTGTACTGTAGTTCTGTCGCCGTGTTCGCCGCTTCCACCGCCGCGATTGCCGCGTTCCGCTCGTTGCTGCAATCCCTGATTTTCAGCGCTGCGGCCATCAGGTGCGTTTGCCTTTGGTGCGGTTACTTCAACCGCGGGGGTCGGCGCCTCTCTTTCCCTTGGATTCAACAGGGCGCCAGCCTGTATGCCCATGGCATGGATAAACAGCATGGCATACAAGGCGTAAGACCATCGTTGCAATTTCTACCACCGAACATTTCCCATGCGCCTGTGAACGGAATCGAACGACGTAACCCACAGCGGAATAAACAGCGCCAGCATTACAA
>JAISWC010000207.1 GCA_031271245.1 Tannerella sp.
TCGTCGCCACCGATGCCGACGTCGACGGGAGCCATATCGCCACGCTGATCCTGACTTTCTTTTTCCGCCGGATGCGCGGACTGGTTGAAAACGGGTACGTTTACCTGGCCACGCCGCCACTGTATCTCTGTAAAAAAGGCAAAGTCGAAGAATACTGCTGGACCGACCAGCAGCGGCAGGCGTTTATCGACAGGTACGGCAGCGGACACGAAAGCCAGGTGCACACGCAGCGCTACAAAGGTTTGGGAGAAATGAACGACCACCAGCTGTGGGACACGACCATGAACCCGGCCAACCGTACGCTGAAGCAAATCACCATCGAGAATGCGATCGAAGCCGATTCGATTTTTGCCATGCTGATGGGTGAAGACGTCGCGCCGCGCCGTGAATTTATCGAAGAAAACGCCACGTATGCGAACATAGACGCTTGAAAGTTTGACGCATGGAAAATTCGGCTCTTTCCTCTGATCTGGCCATCCTCCGGCAGAAAGCCGACGGATACGTCGCCGGCAAAACGGCGCCGTTGCCCCGCATTGGAATTTCCGCCAACAGGAAAGAGGGAATCTCGTGTATTGCCGATCCTTACTGTCAGGCCGTTTTGCTGGCCGGCGGCGCACCGGCGATCCTGCCGGTGATGACGGACGTCGGGGCGCTGGCGGCCGTGGCGGATACGCTGGACGGACTGATTCTTTCCGGCGGCGGGGACATGGACCCGTCGTTCTGGGCGGAAGCGCCTGTCCCCGAACTGGACGGAGTCGACGCCTTCCGCGATGCGTTCGATTTCCTGCTGCTGCGTCTGGCTTTCATTCGCCAGATTCCGATACTGGGAATCTGTCGCGGCCATCAGGTCATCAACGTGGCCTTTGGCGGCACGATTTATCAGGATATACACACGCAGTTTTCCGCCGCCGCCCTGCCGCACAGCCAGACGGAACCGCGCCATTGCGCCACGCATACCGTCACCCTCGCGGACATGCCCTCGGCCCTGCGCGCCATCGTCCCGGGAAAAAACGAATGGGCGGTCAATTCGCTTCACCACCAGGCGGTGAAGGCAGTCGCTCCCGGGCTGATCGCCACGGCTACCGCCCCAGACGGCATCAACGAAGGCATCGAACTCCCCGAATACCCCCTCTTCGGCGTGCAGTGGCATCCGGAACAGATGGCCGTCAACGGCGACGAAGACATGCTGCATCTTTTCCGCTTCCACGTCCGGCGTGCCGCCGCTTTTGCCAAAGCCAGACGGCTGCACAGCCGCATCCTGACGGTGGATGCGCACACGGATGCGCCGATGGTCTATGCCGGCGACTTTGACCTTGGCCTGCGAACCGGCGGAGTGTTCAACCCTCCCTACACCGAAAGCAAGGTCAATTTGCCCCTGATGGAACTGGGACGGCTGGACGCGGTCTGCATGGCGGCCTACGTTCCGCAGGGCGAACGCACCGAAGTGGCCTGCCTGCAGGCGTGGGCTTATGCGCTGGATCGGCTGGCGCAAATCCTCCGGCAGGCACAGCTTCATCCTTCCCGCGCAGGCATCGCCCGCACGCCGGACGATCTGATCCGCCTGAAACGGGAAGGGAAAAAAGCCATCCTTCCGGCACTGGAAAACGGCTATGCCATCGGAAAAGACCTCGGCCGCCTGAAGACGCTGAAGCGATGGGGTGTCTGTTACATCACACTGTGCCACAACGGCGCAAACGACATTTGTGACTCGGCAACCGGCCAGCCGGAATGGGGCGGGCTGAGTCCCTTCGGGCGGAAAGCGGTGCATGAAATGAACCGCCTGGGCATCCTGATAGACGTTTCCCACGCCGCTGAAACGACGTTTTACGACGTGTTGAACGAAAGCCGCGCGCCCGTGATTGCCTCCCATTCTTCCGTCCGCGCCCTCTGCAATCATCCGCGGAACCTGACGGACGACCAGATCCGGGCGCTTGCAGCCAAAGGTGGCGTGGTGCATATCTGCCTCTACACCGGTTTCATCCGGGAAAACAGTGGCGAAACAGGGTGTCCCGAAGCGACGCTGAGCGATGCCGTTCGTCATATCGGTCACGCCGTCCGCCTGGCGGGCGTCGACCACGTCGGCATCGGTTCCGACTTCGACGGCGGTGGGGAACTGATCGGCTGCCGCGCGGCGAACGAACTGATACAAATCACCGTCCGTCTGCTGGAGGAAGGCTATTCGGACGAAGATATACGGAAAATTATGGGCGGAAACCTGCTGCGCGTCATGCAGACCGTGCAGGATGTCCGTATTTAAAATGATAACATGATTATTGGAAAAAGATGATGAATATATGGAATTGGGTATCGAACCGGAAACGGTTGCGCAAAGAAAATGAATTTCTGCGGGAAAGAATAAAGGCGCTGGAAAAGAAAGAAAGAGAAATGCAGATTCTGAATGTGAACCTGAAACGTGAAGGTGACAGTGCTACTGCGGTGCTGAATCAAAAACATGCGAAGGTAGTAAACGTGAAGGAACGGCATATTGAACAGTTGCTCGAGCATGAACAGCGGTTAAAAAAGGAACTGGAAGAAAAGAAACAGACGGCTGCAGGGTATTACAATAAATTGTTGGCAGCACATAAAGAAATAAAAGAATTACACCGCCGGATTGCCCAGATGGAGGCTGAAAACAGACGAAAGAATTAAGATATGATGAAAACGATGTTTGGTTTAATCGGCGCGTGCCTCTTCCTGTCATCCGGATATGCACAGACTGAGATGCCCGGTTATCCCGACCTGAATGCATTCAGGGAAATCACGGATTCGGCCGAAATCGACCTGCGCGCCTGCCGTCCGCCGCTGATAGGCATTTCCGTCACACGTACCGGCAGCGGAGGCGCTCAACTGGGCGCGACCTATATCCAAGCGGTGCTGAAAGCCGGCGGAACCCCTGTCGCGATTCCCGCCGTGACCGACACGAGAGCCTTGCGCCGGATCGTCATGCAGCTGGACGGGTTGATCCTGAGCGGCGGGGAAGACGTGGATCCTCTCTGGTACGGCGAAACGCCGCACCGTTATCTGGGCAAAGTCGATTCGCTGCGCGATGCGTACGAATTCCGGCTGCTGAAGCTGGCCTCGGACCGCAACATGCCCGTGCTGGGCATCTGCCGCGGCGAACAGGTCATGAATGTCTACTTCGGCGGCACGCTTTACCAGGACATACCCTCCCAGCGGAAAGAAAACGCGGGGACAAAACACAGGCAAGAACTGCCGCCCGACGAAGTTTCGCATACCGTGTCGGTCGTGCCCGGTTCCCGGCTGGCCGCCATTGTCGGAGAAGGAACGAAGGCTGTCAATTCCCTTCATCATCAGTCTGTCAGAGAAGTGGCGCCGGGGTTTCGCGTGACGGCTTATGCGCCGGACAGCGTCGTGGAAGCCATCGAAGCCTGGCCTGTCCGTCCGGCGCTGGGGGTACAGTGGCATCCGGAACAGCTGACCATGGCTGGCGACACCGTCATGGAAAAGATTTTACGCTTTCTGGTAGCCAAAGCCGACACGTTCCGTCTGGCGAAAGAGATACATGACCGTATCCTTTCTCTCGATACGCATACCGATACGCCCCTGTGGTTCGACCGTCCCGGCTTTGATTTCGCCCGCCGCGGACCGAACCGGGTCAATCTTCCCAAAATGGAAGAAGGCAAACTCGACGGCGTCTGTCTGGCAGCTTTCATCAGGCAGGGCGCGCGCGATTCGGCCTCGCTGGCCGGGGCCGTGCGGGAGGTGACCGGAAGGATCGAAAGCATTCACGGACAAATCAGACGGAACGGTGATCTCTGCGAACTGGCCGTCACGCCCGACGACTTTACCCGCATCAAGAAATCGGGTAAAAAAGCCATCTTTATCGGCATTGAAAATGGCTACGCCATCGGCCGGGATACGGCGCAACTCGCCAAGTTCAGGCAGATGGGCGTTATATACATGACGCTTTGTCATCTGTATGACAACGACATCTGCGACACCTCATCCCCCCGTTCCCGGCGGGAATGGAACGGTTTGAGTCCCTTCGGCGGAGAGGTAGTGCGGCAAATGAACCGCCTGGGAATGATCATCGACCTGTCCCATGCCTCGGACAGCACGTTTCGGGATGTATTGAAACAGACGTCTGCGCCGGTCATCTGTTCGCATTCGTCCGCCAGGGCGCTCTGCGACCACGACCGCAACCTGACGGACGACCAGTTGCGCGCCCTGGCGCAAAACGGCGGCGTCATCCAGGTATGCCTGCTGAACCTCTACATCCACAACGACCCGCAGAAGGCGTCGCTGACGGAAGCCGTCGAACACATCGACCATATCGTCCGGGTAGCCGGCATCGACCACGCGGGCATCGGTTCCGACTTTGACGGCGGCGGCGGCCTCCCAGGACTGGAAGGCGCCAACGACCTGATTCAGATCACCGTCAAACTGCTGGAAAAAGGTTATTCCGAAGAGGATATTGCCAAAATATGGGGAGGAAACTTCCTGCGGGTGATGCGGGCGGTGCAGGAGAAGTAGCACGCAGATAACGCAGATTCTTACGATTTACGCAGATCATCTGCCTTTCGCGCCGCTGTTCAGCGGTAAGTTCGAGCAGGTTAGCCAGTGACAGGCTGTCCGCCGTCCCTATGGTCCCTATTGTCCCCACCGTCCCTGATGTCCCTTCATGCGCCGCCGCGACATAACTGTAAATACGCATTTCGGCGCACCTGTTGAACAGTCCGAGGAATCCCTC
>JAISWC010000222.1 GCA_031271245.1 Tannerella sp.
CTCAGATGCCAGGCGTGCGTACCGATGTCGCCGATGCAGCCGGCCTTTCCCGTCAGTTTCGGGTCGGTACGCCAGCCGGCGTTGTTGCCGCCTTGCAGTTCGATGCGGTCGGCCAGCCAGCCTTGCGGATATTCTACGTACAGGCGGCGCAGTTTGCCGATTTCGCCTTTGGCAATGCGGGCTTTCATTTCCTTCACCGCAGGATAGCCGGTATAGACGTGCGTCAATGCCAGCACCAGTCCGGTGTCTTCTACTTTTTTCCGCAGCAGTTTGGCTTCCTCCAGCGAGAAGGTCATCGGTTTGTCCACCACAACGTGGAAGCCGAGGTCAAGCGCAGTCGCTGCCGGTTCATAATGAAAGCGGTTGGGAGTGACGATCGTCACGAAATCCATCCGTTCGCCTTCCGGCAGTCTGGATTCGTTTTCGAACATCTCCGGATAGCTTTTGTAAATCCGGCTGTCCGGGAGATGATAAGCACGTCCCGAACTGAGCGAAATCTCCGGATTGATACTGAAACATCCGCATACCAACTCAATCTCATTTTCCATCAAGGCCGCGCGCCGGTGAATAGATCCGATAAACGCATCGCTTCCGCCGCCGACCATTCCCATTCTTAGTTTCCTATTCTTCATGATTCCTCTATGTTTATAAAATTAAAAATAAGTAATACAGCGCGTAAAAGTAGAGGTTTTTTTTTATACCGCAAAATGCGTCCGATATTTTTCTCCTTTTTTTTCAAAATGCCGTATCTTTGTGCGCGAAACATGTAACATTTTACCTGCGGATGCCGTCTAAAAGGAAAGTGAATGCAAGTGGAACGATAATTGATTTAAAAGGAATTGAATATGCAGATTAAAACCATCCTTCAGGAACGGAAGTTGCAGCTGTTTTTTCTGGGTTACATACTGCTGCTTGTGCCGACGTTCAGCCTGATTGCCCAGAACATCCCCGCGGGTGCAATCATGGCGGGAATTGCAGTGAGTTTCGGGCTGCTGACTGTGATTTTCGCGCTGTCGTCGTTTATGACGACCCGATACATCCGGGTTTTCTATTCCTTCTTGCTGGCCCTGTCGATGATTCCCGGCGCCATATTTATGGGATACCTGTTTTTTGCCAGGGTCATGATTTCGGAAGGAAGCATCGCGGTGCTGTTTGAAACGAATGTAGAAGAATCGAAAGAGTTTATTTCCAGTTATTTGAATCCTTGGATGACCCTGGGCATCGCACTGTATATCCTGTGTCCGGCGGTGATGATTTTCAAAATGAAACATATAACCTTTCACCGGGTGAAGGAACACAAACACCTGTTTGCCGCCTCCGTTTTGCTGCTCTGTCTGTTCCTGGCGATCGAACCGGTCGCGCAACGCATCTATTTCGTGGATTTTTACCGCGTTTTTGCCGATTACAAGGTGCGGAGCGTGCTTGAAGAAAGAGCCATCCGGGAACGCCAGCAACAGCCGTTTGAAGTCGCCCTTGCCGGGTCGCAGGCTCCGCAGACGCTGCTGGTCGTGATCGGGGAATCGCTTTCGCGCAATCACATGTCGCTGTATGGCTATGAACGGGATACCAGTCCGCTCCTGACAGCCCGCCGGGCGAACCTGAAAGTGTACCGGGACGTGGTTTCGCCGCAGGTGCATACGATTCCGGTCATTCGTTCCGTCCTGAGTTTTGCCGACCTCGCGCACCCGGAATACCTGACGCAACGTCCGTCGCTGTTTGAACTGTTCAACCGCGCCGGATATGGGACGTATCTGATCAGCAATCAGCCGTTCGACGACGTCAGTTCGAGCTATGAGCCGCTGCTGCGGCAGGCCGGTCACATTGTGGACGTGTCGAAAGCGAACCACCCGGACGGGGTAGTGCTGCATGAACTGGAACAGACCCTGAAGGCAAACGGGCGGAAACTGATTGTCGTCCATCTGATGGGGAGCCACACGGCCTACAGGTTTCGTTACCCGCCGTCGTTCAACCGCTTCGACCGCCGCGAACCGGACGGGATGGAATCTCCGTTTCCCCTGACCGCCTCTGCGCAGGCGACCGTAGACCAGTATGACAATTCGGTGCTGTACAACGACTGGCTGATGGCATCGATCCTGAACCTGCTCGACAGGCAGCGCGAGCCGTCGGTCATGATTTATTTTTCCGACCACGGCGAAGAAGTCTATGATTTTCGCGATTTTGCCGGTCATGCCGCAGAAAAGGTCTCCTCCTACATGTGCGAAGTGCCGTTTATCGTATGGATGTCGGGAGATTACATAAAAAAACGGCCGAATCTGGTTTTCCGGGAAGACCGTCCGTATTCTACCTGCGACCTGCTGTACAGCCTGTCCGACCTGGCGGGACTGAGCTACGAAGGATATGATCCCGCCCGCAGTCTATTCTCGCCGCAGTTTGCCGCGCGTGAACGGTTTGTCGGCGCGCAGCCCTACGAATCGGTCGTCAGGAACACGCGGGAATACAACTCGCAAAAATGGATCTTTTTCCGGTGAAAAACCATAACTTTGCAACGAAAAATTACATGAATGGTATGAAGACAAATCTGAGTTCAAAAATTACGCTGACGAAAATACCGAAACGGTTTTATCAGCCGGAAAATGCCTATGAGCATTCGGTACTTGCGCGTTTCGAGAAGATACCGACGTTTATCTATCCGCAGGATGAAGACGGCGCCCGGGCTGTAGCCAAAGAGGTGGCCGAACAGATCCGGCTCAGCCGGGCCGGGCGCAGCATTTCGTGCTGGCGCTGTCGGGCGGGCGTTCCCTGCGCAAAATATTCGCCGAATGGATTCGGCTCTATCGCGAGGAACAGTTGAGTTTCAAAAACGTAACCATCTTCCTGATCTACGAATTTTATCCCCTCAACTCCACTGCCACCGGCAACCTGGCGCGCCTGAAGGAAGAATTTCTGGACCACGTGGACGTCGACCCCGACCATATCCATTACCCCGACCAGTTTATGAACGAAGATTCCATCTACGATCTTTACCGGGGATACGACAAGCAGATCGAGGCAACCGGCGGTATTGACTATCTGGTTTCCGGCGTCGGTCATTCCGGTAGCGTCGGGTTCAACGGCCCGGGATCGGCCATCAGTTCGCGCACCCATTTAGTGATGCTGGACAACGAGTCGCGCAAGAAAGCCGCCCGGACGTTCAGCCAGGTGCCCTCCAGCGTGATCACCATGGGACTGGCCACTCTCTTGAGAGCCAAAAACATCCTCCTGGTGGCCTGGGGCGAAGGGAAATCGCGCGATGTCCGTTTCCTGGTGGAAGACACGTCGAACGGCGCTCTCCCTGCCACCTACCTGCAAAATCATACGGGAACAAAGGTCGTCATTGACTTGCAGGCGGCCGGTGAGTTGACCCGTATCAGCCATCCCTGGCTCGTCTCTAAGTGCGAATGGGACAACAAGCTGATCCGCCGGGCGATTGTCTGGCTGTGCAGCCTTACCGGCAAACCGATCCTGAAACTGACCAACAAGGATTATACCGAACATGAACTCGGCGAACTGATTGCCCTGTGGGGTTCGGCCTACAATGTAAACATTCGGATATTCAACGACATTCAGCATACGATCACGGGCTGGCCGGGCGGCAAGCCGAACGCTGACGATTCCAACCGTCCGGAACGCGCAGCGCCTTATCCGAAGAAAGTCATTGTGTTCAGTCCGCATCCCGACGACGACGTGATTTCAATGGGCGGCACGTTTCGCCGGCTCTGCGACCAGCATCACGAAGTGCATGTGGCTTATCAGACCTCCGGCAACATTGCCGTCAGCGACGAGGACGTAGTCCGTTACTGCGAATACCTGCACGATGTCTGCTCAAGATATGCGACGGACGACACCGTGAGATGCAAGGCCGAAGAGATCATCCGTTTCCTGCGCTACGAGAAAACGGCCGGCCGGCCGGAACATCCGGATGTCCTCTTCATGAAAGGAACGATCCGCCGTGAAGAGGCGCGTACCGCCTGCCGCTATTCGGGCGTGAAGGACGAAAATATCCATTTCCTGGATTTGCCGTTTTATGAAACGGGGATGATCAGGAAAAACAGTTTGAGCGAAGCGGATATCTGCATCATCAAGAATCTGCTTGCGGACATTCGACCGGATCAGATGTTTGTGGCTGGCGACCTGTCCGATCCGCACGGGACACACAAGGTTTGTCTGGATGCGGTGCTGGCGGCCGTCGATGACCTGAAAGACGAAGACTGGCTGAAACAGTGCCGTATCTGGATGTACCGCGGTGCATGGGCGGAATGGGAGATGGATCACATCGAGATGGCCGTGCCCATCAGCCCGGAAGAACTGCGTTTCAAACGGAATGCCATCCTCAAGCACCAGTCGCAGGCCGAAAGCGCCCCGTTCCTCGGCGACGACGAACGCCTTTTCTGGCAGCGTGCCGAAGACCGTAACCGCGCTACCGCCGAACTTTATCAGAAACTCGGCCTGGCCTCCTACGAGGCCATCGAGGCTTTTGTGCAGCACATCCCAACAAGGGATTAAGATTCAAAATTCAGGAATGACGTGTTGAAGTTTGTCAGAGAATGGACGCTCCCCCTCGCGATGATGGTCGGAGCGTTGACACATGTGTGGATGGGGCGTCTCGCGTTTCTGACGCCTTACCTCATCTTTTTGATGTTGCTGATTACCTTTTGCAAGATGTCGTGGAAAGACATCCGGTTTCATCGCGCCCATATCTGGCTTTTGTCGATTCAACTGGCAGGCAATGTGCTGATTTACGTGCTGATTCGTCCGTTCGACGAGGTCGTGGCGCAGGGAGCGATGCTCTGTGTCCTGACGCCTACGGCCACGGCTGCGGCGGTGATTACCGGCATGTTGGGCGGCAATGTGGGCTTTCTGACGGCATACGTTCTGTTTTGCAACGTGGCCGTGGCGGTGATG
>JAISWC010000236.1 GCA_031271245.1 Tannerella sp.
ATTCCAGCACTTCGTTCATGTACTGTCCACCGATTTTGACGCTTCCGTTTTCGGCTACAATCAACATGCTGCTCTCCAGATTCCTGTCCCATACGGAGGTCGAATAGCTCAGGCTGCCCATCCCTCCGTTCACGAAACGAAAATGAAGCATCCCCGAATCTTCAAAATCGGTCAGTCCGGCGTGGTTGAAATCGGAAAAACGCGCCTGTATGTCGCTGATGTCGCCGAAAAGCCAGTACATGATGTCGATGAAGTGAGAGAACTGCGTAAACAGCGTGCCGCCGTCCAGCGCGGCTTTGCCATGCCAGCCGTCCGGCCGGTAATAGCGTTCGTCACGGTTCCAATAGCAGTTCAACTGCACCAGGTAGATGCGTCCCAGGCGGCCGGAGTCAATGAGTTCCTTTATCCAGACCGAGGGCGGAGAATAACGGTTTTGCATGACGCAGAAGACTTGCTTCCGGTATTTCAATGCACTGAAAACAACCTTTTCCGCGTCGGCGACCGTCAGCGCCAGGGGTTTCTCGATCACGGCGTGGCAGCCGGCCTCTATCGCCTGAACGGCCATGGCCGCATGAAGGCCATTGGGTGTGCAGATATTGATTACGTCAATCTCCCGTTCGCAATGAAGCAGGTCTGTCAAACGGTTGAAAAAGGGGACGTTATATGCTTCAAGTCCCAGCGTATCTTTGGGGAGGACGTCGCACAACGCCGCCAGTTCGGCGCCCGCGTCGCGCACAATCATTTCCGCATGGCGTTTGCCGATATGTCCGCATCCAACCACGGCAAAGCGTATCTTTTTCTGCTCTTTCATCACTTTGTATTATTTCCGGAAGAATTTGAGTATCTGTTCAATGATAAACTGCTGCATTTCGTCCGTCATTTCCGTGTGAATCGGCAGCGAGAGCGCTTCCCGGCTCAACCGGGCGGATACGCCCGCATCGCCCGACACCCGCGCAACCCATTTGTAGGCTTCCTGTTCATGCACCGGAAGGGGATAATACACCGTCGACGGTATGCCGCACGTTTTCAGGTGCGCCTGCAGTGCGTCGCGCCGTCCGTTCCCGACCTGAAGGGTGTACTGATGGTAGACATGGGTCGAAAAAGGGCTGCGCGCCGGAATCCTGATTTCATCCAGCGTGCTTAATACCCGGTCATAGCGCAACGCCGCTTTTCGGCGGGCGGCGGTAAATGCGTCCAGGTATTTCAGTTTCACATCCAGAATGGCGGCCTGAATCGTATCCAGCCGGGAATTGCACCCGATGATTTCGTGACGGTATTTCTCCGTCTGCCCGTGGTTGGCCAGCATCCGGATGCGCCCGGCCAGGGCGCTGTCGGAGGTGACGGCGGCACCGCCGTCGCCGTAACAGGCCAGCGGTTTGGTCGGGAAAAACGACAGCGTCCCGGCATGACCGACGGCGCCGGCTTTCCGGACTGCGCCGTCGGAAAACGTGTATTCCGCGCCCAGCGACTGGGCATTGTCTTCTATTACCTTAATCCTGTATTTCGCGGCGATTTTCATCACAGGCTCCATATCGCAGGTTTGCCCGAAAAGATGCACGGCAATGATGGCTTTGGTTTGCCGCGAGATGGCGTGTTCGAGCAGGCCGACATTCATGTTGAACGTTTCCGGGTCGACGTCGACCAGAATGGGGACAAGCCCCAGAGAGGCGACCGCCTCGGCGGCGGATATATAGGTGAATGCGGGCAGGATGATTTCATCGCCGGGCTGCACGTCCAGCGCCTGCAGCACCAGGCGAATGGCGTCCGTGCCGTTGCCGCAGGGGATGACATGCGGCGTGTCGAGACAGGCAGCCAGATGGGTGCAAAACGCATGTACCTGCGGGCCATTGATAAAGGAGGCGCCGGTAATGACTTCGTTCACAGCAGCGTCAATCTCCTTTTTCAGTCGCCTGTACTGACCCTGCAAATCAACCATCTGAATATCCATGGCGCGCTTCTGTTATTTCACTTCGCTGCCCGGGCTTACTTGATCGCCGGATGTGATGACGACCAGTTTCCCTTCCGCGTCTTCCGCCGAAAGAATCATCCCTTCGGAAACAATGCCTTTCAGCGGACGGGGCGCCAGATTGGCGATGAAACAGATCTGTTTACCCACCAGCTCTTCCGGCGCATAATAGTTGGCAATCCCGGAGACAATCGTGCGTCCGCCCAGTCCGTCGTCAATCTTAAGCTGCAACAACTTGTCGGCTTTGGGGACTTTCGTACATTCCAGCACGGTACCCACGCGGATGTCCAGTTTCGCGAAATCGTCGAACGACACCGTTTCACGCACCGGAGGTACGGGAGGAAGGGCGTTTTCGTTATGTTTTTTCGTGTCGAGCAGTTTCCGCATCTGCCTTTCAATCGCCTCATCATCAATTTTCTCAAAGAGCAGTTCCGCCTGTCCGAACGGATGACCGGCTTTCAGCAGATCGGTTTTTCCCAGCCGGTTCCATCCCGGCGGTTCGATGTTCAACATGCGGTTCAGCCTTTCCATGCTGAAGGGCAGGAACGGCTCGAAGGCAATGGACAGGTTGGCCGTGATTTGCAGCGCCACGTACAGGATGGTCGCAACGCGCGGCATGTCCGTGCGTGCCAGTTTCCACGGCTCGGTATCCGCCAGGTACTTGTTACCGATACGCGCCAGATTCATCGCTTCCTTCTGGGCGTCGCGGAAGTGATACGTATCGAGCAGTTTCTCCAACCGGGTCTTCACGTCCGCAAACTCCTCCAGCGTCCGGAGGTCATAGTCCGTCAATTCGCCGCAGACAGGCACCCGGTTCTCGAAATATTTGCCCGTCAGCACGAGTGCACGGTTGACAAAATTCCCCAGAATGGCCACCAGTTCATTGTTATTGCGCGCCTGGAAGTCTTTCCAGGTGAAGTCATTGTCTTTTGTTTCGGGAGCGTTGGCCGTCAGGACGTAACGGAGGATGTCCTGCTTGCCGGGAAAGGCTTCGAGGTATTCGTGCAGCCATACCGCCCAGTTGCGCGAGGTGGAAATCTTGTCATTTTCGAGGTTCAGAAACTCATTCGCCGGCACATTTTCGGGCAGGTTGTACGTCCCCTCAGCCTTGAGCATGGTCGGGAAAACAATGCAGTGGAAGACGATATTGTCTTTTCCGATAAAATGAACAATCCGGGTTTCGGGGTCTTTCCACCACTTTTCCCACGAGTCGGGCAGCAGTTCGCGAGTGTTGGAGATGTAGCCGATGGGCGCGTCGAACCAGACGTACAGCACTTTGCCCTCGGCGCCCTCGACCGGCACCGGGATGCCCCAGTCCAGGTCGCGGCTGACGGCGCGCGGCTGCAAACCCATGTCGAGCCAGCTTTTGCACTGTCCATAGACGTTCGGTTTCCATTCCGTATGTTCTTCCAGAATCCATTGACGCAGAAACGGCTCATACTGGTCCAGCGGCAAATACCAGTGGCGGGTCTCGCGCATCACCGGCGCACTCCCGCTAATCACGGATTTGGGATTGAGCAGGTCGGTGGGATTCAGGGAGGTGCCGCAGGCTTCGCACTGGTCGCCGTATGCGTGTTCGTTGCCGCAGTGCGGACAGGTTCCCGTGATATAGCGGTCGGCGAGGAACTGCCCGGCTTCCGCGTCGTAATACTGTTCGCTTGTCTTCTCCAGAAAGACACCTTTCCCGTAAAGCGTGCGAAAAAAGTCCGATGCGGTGCGGTGATGGATGTCCGAGGTGGTGCGCGAATAAATGTCGAACGTAATCCCGAAGTCTTCGAACGACTGCTTGATCATCGCATGAAAGCGGTTGACGATGTCCTGCGGCGTCACACCTTCCTTTTTCGCCCGCAGGGTGATCGGGACGCCGTGTTCGTCGGAACCGCCGATCAGCAGTACGTCTTCTCCCTTCAGCCGCAGATAGCGTGCGTAAATGTCGGCCGGCACGTATACCCCCGCCAGATGGCCGATGTGTACCGGCCCGTTGGCATAGGGCAGCGCCGTTGTAATCAATGTTCTTTTAAAATGCTGTGTTTCCATCTTTTTAAATTTATGCGAAAGCGCTCCTTTTTTTGCGGGTGGAGCGTTCGGAACGCGCCGGGGCATTTCGCCGCCAGGGTTTCCCGCCGCTGTCCTCACGGTTACCGAAGCCTTTGCCCTTCCGGCCTTTGCCTTCTTTTCCCTCTTTGCCTTCCTGTACCGGCTCGACGGAGATGGTGCGTCCGTCGACTTCGTAGCGGTTCATCCGGTCCATTACGCGCTGGGCGGCGCCTTTTTCCACTTCAAAAAAGGAATGTGTGTCGCAGAGGTCGATCCGTCCGATTTGCACCTTACCCGGGACGCAGCGGTTGATTAATTCCATCAACTGGTTCGGATACAGTCCGTCCGCTTTCCCGAAGTTCAGGATGAAACGTTTGTATCCTTCTTCAGCATTCTTTCCTCCTCCCCGCGAATAACGGTCGCTGCTGCGTTCTTTCCTGTTTTCCCGTCCCGGAGCCGTTTCGCTGACGATTTCAATCTCGTTCGCATCCCGGTAGTAGTCGATCATCCGGTTGAACTCCAGCGAAATCAGCCGCTTGATGATGTCTTCCTTTTCGAGCCATTCCAGTTTGCGAAAAACGGACGGCATCAGCGAGGCAATCTCCTTTTCGTTGACCTCGACTTTCTCAATCTGGTCGACGAGATTGAAGAGCTGTTTTTCGCAGATGGCCTTGCCGGTGGGAAGCTCTCCCTGCTCAAAGGTCTTGCGGATGATTTTGGCGATGTTACGAAGTTTTCCCTTTTCCTTGATGTGGCAAATGGCGATGGAGATGCCCGTTTTGCCAGCTCGTGCGGTGCGTCCGCTACGGTGCGTGTAGGATTCGGTTTCGTCGGGCAGGCCGTAGTGAAAGATGTGCGTCAGGTTGTCGACGTCGAGTCCGCGCGCCGCCACGTCGGTAGCCACCAGGAGCTGCAGGTTGCGGATGCGGAACTTCTGCATCACATAGTCGCGTTGTGCCTGGCTGAGTTCGCCGTGCAGTGAATCGGCGTTGTAGCCGTCCTGAATCAGTTTGTCGGCAATCTCCTGCGTCTCCTTGCGGGTACGGCAGAAAATGATGCCGTATACGTTGGGGTAATAGTCCACGAGCCGCTTAAGGGCAAGGTATTTGTCGCGTGCATGAACCATATAGTAGATGTGGCGGATGTTTTCGTTGCCTTCGTTTTTATTTCCGATGACGATTTCCTGCGGGTCGTGCATGTACTGTTTGGTGATGCGGGCGATTTCCTGGGGCATGGTGGCCGAAAAGAGCAGCATGTTGCGCGAGGACGGCACTTCGGCCAGTATGGCGTTGAGGCTGTCGGAGAAGCCCATGTTGAGCATCTCGTCGGCTTCGTCGAGGATGACGCTTTTGATGGCACTCAGGTCAACGGTTTTGCGATTCAGTAGGTCGAGCAGTCGTCCGGGCGTGGCCACGACTACATGCACGCCCTTGCGGAGCGTTTTGATCTGGCTCTCAATGCTCGAACCGCCATAGACGGGCAGAACTTTCAGGCCGTCCATGTACTTGGAATAGTCATTCAGGTCGCCGGCGATTTGCAGGCAGAGTTCGCGTGTGGGGCAGAGTATCAACGCCTGCGGATAACGTTGTGACTGATTGATTTTCTGCAGGACGGGCAGTCCGTAGGCCGCCGTTTTACCCGTCCCCGTCTGTGCGAGGGCGATTACGTCGTTGTCGTTTCCCAGCAACAGAGGAATCACTTCCTCCTGTACCGGCATGGGGACTTCGTAACCCATTTCACGGATTGCCTGCAACAGAGGTGCGGCAACTCCCAATTCTTCAAATGTCTTCAAAATTTATTGTTTAATAAGATAAGAGACTGCAAAGATACATACTTAATTCGAAAATACCTGCATCTGCCGCGGAATTCGTTGGAAAAAACAGCACAGTGCGCGCAGCGTAGAGACGCAGAATTTTGCGTCAGCGTCCGTATACATGAAAATTTTCTGCCAGCGGCGCTGAATTTACACACGTAAGAAAATTCATCTCCCCACGCGAGAAAATTTACTGCCTGTCGGACGGGGTGAAATTTTGTGTCTGTATGCGTGCGAGGCAGCGCCGTACCGGGCACGACTGCTGTAGAGACGCGGCGCGCCACGTCTCTACCCCGGGTCCGGTTCATCAGCAGGTATCCGGAGATAACGTCCATCTGAATTCTGATGTTATTTATGAAGGCGTACGTCAAAATACGGAGAGGGAACAACTATAGCACCTCAAAAAAAGATTTAGCCAATACGCGCCGCTCAATTCTCAATTCTCAATTCTCAATTCTCAATTTTTACCGTCCGGATGTCATTCTTAATTTTGCATGTTTCATGCAAAAAACACGTATCTTTGCGCAGTCTTAATTTAAACAGAGTTAGACATGAACGAAGAAAAAGATTTTATGTATGACGAGGATGAAGCCGTACGGTTCATCCGGAACTATCTTCCGCAGGAGATGAAGGAACGCTTCAGTGACGACGATCTGATTTATTTCATCGATTTGATTTCCGAATATTATGAGTCGAAAGGATTTTTCGACGGAGCGGACGATGAGGTAGTGGAGATTGACGAAGACGAACTGGTGCAGTACGTTGTGAAAAATGCCGCCCGTGATGACGTGGGCAAGCTGGATGCCGGCGACGTGACGATGATCGTACAGGGTGAGCTGGCCTACTGCGAATCGATACATCTGTTCGAGTAGACCGTGCGATGAAGGAAAAAGTGAAACGCCGGTGTGGCTGGCTGTTCTGCCTGGTCGTTGCGTTTGCCGGGTGCAAGTCGAGCGAGACGGCGGAAAGCATGGCCGCCAAAACGGCCGCAGAGGCCGTCGGCGGCGCTGCCATCGGTGGCGCGGCGGGCGTCTACATCGGCAAAAAGATGGCGGAACGGAAAGTAGAACTGGATGTCGTTTTGCCCCGGAAAAGGGCGATCGAAACGGTGAAGAAGGGGGAAGCCGTGAAAGTGACGTTCGATTCCGGTTTGCTGTTTTTGAAGAATGCCAGTACGCTCAGCGATACGGCCAAATACATCCTGCGGCAGTTGACGGCCTGCGTGAACCGTTATCCGGATACTGATCTGAGGATTGTCTGTTACACGGATAACGCAGGCGAAGCGGAACTGAACCGCATTCTGTCGGAACGGCGCGCCAAAAGCATCCGGGATTGCCTGGCGGAGCAGGGCGTAGCTACAAGCCGGATGAACTTCAAGGGCATGGGTGTGCTCTACCCGGCGGCAGACAACCGTACGCCGGCGGGACGCGCACAAAACCGCCGAGTGGAAATCTGGTTCCTGGCCGGTGAACAGATGGTACGCGAAGCGCAGTTGCACAAATAAAACGAACCCCTTCAAGCCCATTTCGCAAATGATTCGTATTTTTACCGGAAAATACAGCGTATGAAAAATGAAACAGCCCTGTTGACAGACGATTTGAAAGCGGCGTGCAACGTTTTGCGCAACGGCGGGCTAATTCTGTATCCCACCGACACGGTCTGGGGGATCGGATGCGATGCGACCTGCGCCGAAGCGGTGGAACGCATCTACGTGCTGAAACGCCGCGCCGACCGTAAGGCGATGCTGGTCCTGCTCGACAGCGCAGCCCGGCTGGAGACCTGCGTGGAAGAAGTCCCCGCCATCGCGCGGGAACTGCTGGAAGTGGCCGTCACGCCGCTGACGATCATCTATTCAAAGGCGCGCACCGTGGCGCCGAACCTGCCGGGCGAAGACGGCAGCCTCGGCATCCGTATTACGAACGAACTGTATTCCGGCCAGCTGTGCCAAATGTTTCGCAGGCCTGTTGTTTCCACTTCGGCCAATCTCAGCGGCCAGCCCTCGCCGGCCACGTTCCGGGAGATTGCGGAAGAGATTCGGGCGGGCGTCGACTACGTTGTCCGTTACCGGCAGGACGACACCCGTCCGGCGCGTCCGTCGGGTATCCTGCGAATCGGCGCCGGCGGTCTGGTTCAAGTAATCCGGGAATAGTCATGGACAAACGCCGCCAAACCCTCCTCTATGTCCTTTCGGACTTCGCGACGGCCGCTTCGGTCTGGCTGCTGCTGAACATGCTGCGCTATGTGGAGGTGGCGCAATACGAAGGATTTGATACGCTGACCTTCTATCTCGCCTCCTTCCAGGTGCTGAAGGGACAGGCGGTGATTCCCTTTTTCTGGCTGACGCTGTATTATTTTTCCGGATATTACAATATCCCGTTCGGCAAGTCGCGCATCAGGGAACTGTTCGAAACGTTTGTCTGCGTGGCCATCGGCGTGACATTTATTTTCTTTGCCGTCATACTGAACGACCTGCCCCGGTCGTTCGAAATTTATTACCGGATATTCTTTTCCTATAGCGCGATGCAATTTTTCCTGACGTATGCCGTGCGCTATTCGATTACGCTTCATGCGCTGCGGAAAATGCGCCGCCGCGAATGGGCGCGGCAGGCGCTGGTCATCGGCGCGGGGCGGCAGGCGCTGCAGGCGAAAAAGGACCTGACGGAACAGGGATACCG
>JAISWC010000272.1 GCA_031271245.1 Tannerella sp.
AGACTAACTACAGACAAAAAATCTTCCTGTATTTTCTGGTCATTTTCACCGTCTTTGCCGCAGGCAATTTCCTGATCGGCCAGTTGCGCGAACGAAAATACAAAACCGAAGCGCTGGAAGAGCGGCTGGACGCCTTCGCCCACATCGTCGACGCGGCCGTGGCGAAGCGGTTCGACGCCTCGATTCCGGACAGTCTGCTGAAACTGTTCCCCTCCAACCTCCGCCTGACGCTGATCGACCGGCAGGGACGGGTCATGTATGACAACGTCGTCAAGGAAACCGCCCGGATGGAAAATCACGCCGACCGCCCCGAAATAGCGGCTGCCGCCAAGACGGGAAAAGGCAGCTACATTCGCGTTTCGATGTCCAACGAAACGGAATACCTGTATTATGCCAAACGGTTTAACCATTACTACATTCGCGTGGCATTGCCCTACGATATCGGGATACGGAATTTCCTGAAGCCGGACCATCTTTTTCTCTACTACCTGATGGTGCTGTTTGCCGGGATGCTGATACTCATCAATCTGGTGGCCGGACGGTTCGGGAAATCCATCCAGCAACTCCGCGACTTCGCCCTGTTCATGGAGAACGGCGAAGAAGGCAAAAGTCATTCGCCGTTTGCCGCCCGTCATACGCCGTTTCCGCAGGACGAAGTGGGGGAAATAGGGTCGAAAATTGCGGAGAACTACCGGCTGCTGAAGGAAAGCAAGAAGGAAATCGCGCTCGAACGCGAAAAACTGTTGCAGCACGTACACAGTTCGGAAGAGGGGTTGTGTTTTTTCTCCGCCGCCCGCTCGGTCGAATTTTACAACGGACTGTTTGTCCAGTACCTGAATGTGATTACCGACTGGGCAAACAGCGACCCGACCGCCGTCTTTACCGACGTTTCCTTCGAGCCGATCAGGTCTTTCCTGACGAATCACGAAGCCGGCGACCATTATTTGGAAACCCGGATCGACCGGCACGGGAAAAATTTCGCAGTCAGGGTCAACCTGTTCGACGACCGGAGTTTCGAAATCATCATCAACGACGTCACCCGGCAGGAAAAAACGCGTCGCGTCAAGCAGGAAATGACCGGCAATATCACGCACGAACTCCGCACGCCGGTCACCGGCATCCGCGGCTGCCTCGAAACCATTCTGGAACACCAACTGGAACCGGAAAAAAAAGACTATTTCATCCGGAGCGCCTACCATCAGGTATTGTCCCTGTCGGAACTGATCCGCGACATGAGCCAGATCACCCAGATGGAAGAAGCTCCGCATTCATTCAAGTCGGAAAATATCCGGATTACAGACTTGCTCGACAACCTGAAAAACGACCTGGAAATTCCCCTGAAGGAAAAAAACATCCGGATGGACTGGGACATCGCCGCAGACGTCATCGTAAAAGGCAACGGAAATCTGCTGTACTCCATTTTCAGGAACCTGACCGACAACGTCATTCGCTATGCCGGTACGGACATCCGTATCCTTGTCAGCAAATACAGTGAAGACAGTCATTTCTACTACTTCTCCTATTTCGACAACGGAGCAGGCATTCCCGAGCAGCATCTGAACCGCATCTTCGAGCGGTTCTACCGCATCAGCGAAGGCCGTACCCGCGACACGGGCGGTTCGGGACTGGGACTGTCCATCGTAAAAAACGCCGTCGCCTTCCACCGGGGCACCATCGTGGCCAAGAACCGGAGCGGCGGAGGACTGGAATTTCTATTCAAGTTGCAACGCAGATGATCTACTTCAAGCGGGATGGATGGGTGTATAAATCTCCACATTCCACTCACAAAATCATCCCGTGCACAGTATAAATTCACCATTCATCCCGTAAAATCCCTATCTTTGCAGCCATAAACTAAACTGAAATCAAAAAAATGGCAACACCGCAATTCAAGTATCAAGAGCCTTTTCCGACGGGAAAGGACGACACCGAATATTATTTGCTCACCGGGGAGCATGTATCTACCGCCACGTTTGAGGGCAGGGAAATCGTGAAGGTCGAGGCCGAAGGGCTGACCCTGCTGGCGAAGGCGGCCTTTCGCGACGTCGCTTTCCTGCTGCGTACCGAACACCAGCAGCAAGTGGCCGCCATCCTCGCCGACCCCGAAGCAAGCGAAAACGACCAATTCGTCGCCCTGACGTTCCTGCGCAACGCCGAAGTGTCGGCCAAGGGCAAACTGCCCTTTTGCCAGGACACAGGCACGGCCATCATCACCGGCAAGAAAGGCCAGCAGGTCTGGACGGAAGGCGACGACGCCGAAGCGCTCTCGAAGGGCGTCTACCTGACGTATACGGAAGAAAACCTGCGCTATTCGCAGAATGTCCCGCTGGACATGTACAGCGAGGTGAACACGCGCTGCAACCTGCCGGGGCAAATCGACCTCTACGCCACCCGGGGCGCCGAATACCGCTTCCTCTGCATCGCCAAGGGCGGCGGATCGGCCAACAAGACCTATCTCTTCCAGGAAACCAAGGCGCTGCTGAATCCCGACACGCTGCTGCCCTTCCTGGTCGGGAAGATGAAGACGCTGGGCACAGCCGCCTGCCCACCCTATCATATCGCGTTCGTCATTGGCGGCACCTCGGCCGAAACCTGCCTGAAGACCGTCAAACTGGCTTCCGCCCACTACTACGACCACCTGCCGACCGAAGGCAACGAAGGCGGACAGGCGTTCCGCGACACCGCGCTCGAAAAGCAGGTGCTCGAAGAGGCTTACCGCATCGGGCTGGGAGCGCAGTTCGGCGGCAAATACTTCGCACACGACATCCGGATCATCCGTCTGCCGCGTCACGGCGCATCGTGTCCCGTCGGGATGGGCGTATCGTGTTCGGCCGACCGCAACATCAAGGCAAAAATCAACCGCGACGGCATCTGGATTGAAAAACTGGAAGACAACCCCGGACGCTTCATTCCCGAAGCCTTGCGTCGGACAGGCGAAGGCAAAGGCGTTCGCATCGATCTGAA
>JAISWC010000064.1 GCA_031271245.1 Tannerella sp.
ACAGACGGGTTTCTTTCCCCGAAAGATTCAAATCGCCTTTTGCGTTCGATGCGTTATGACAGCTGAGGCAATGTTGGTCCCACACCGGCTGCACATGACGGGCATAGCTGAGCGTTTTGCCGGCAGAGGTTTCACCGGCTTGAGCGTAGGGTGTTTCCGCTTTACGTTTCATTGCTTTCGGCGTATTTCGTCCGTTTGCGCGGGGCGTCTGCGATGTCGATTCGTGACAGCCAATACAACTCCGTACCTCGCCGGGCATATAATTTACGTAAGTGCGTTCGGTCTGAATGGCTTTGAAATTAGCGTCCAACGCCTGTAAAAAGATATTTCGTTCGGAGGGAACAAGAAAGTGTGCAGAACCGTCGTCTTCGACCGTTACCACGCCATGCTGAATTTTCAGTCCCAGATGGGCGTCTTTGCTGATGACCGCATGTTGCTGATCGTATTCGTCCTGAGTGTAATTGGGTTTGTAGAAACGTCGCGCTCCCCACGGACGCGGCACCTGTTCCAGCACTCTCAGATATTTAATCGAACCCTTCTCTACACCGGACATTCCGCTGTAAACGTCGGTCACAATACATTCGGCAAGATTTTTATCGGCGAGATACTGATTCTTGTGTGACGGAATCACCGGCGGAACCGTCCGTTCAACCAACGGCATGGGTCGAAAACAGGATATTGCCGTATCGGAATAAATGGACTCAACTTTTCCGCCTTCGTGCAGAAAATACAGTTGATAGGCTTTGGCATCGTACCAGGCCGGTCCAGAAGGCTTGTGCGAAACCAGAAACTCGGAACGCGACAGAGGGTAACTCTCTCTGAACAGCGGCCCTTTCCCTCCCGCGTCCTGATACCATTTGCCCGGATCCGCCGGATCGCGAAAAGCGAATCCCGGCTCGTAACGTATGTCGGTATATGGAGTTATGTAGGTCATCGGTTCGCCGGTGCGAATATTTTTCGTTGTATTGATACGGATAATCGTTCCGATACAGTTTTGTGGACAGTGCGGCGTCCCGGTAAACACGTATTCGTTAGACGAATTGGGAATCGGACGTCCCATAATCATGGTCGTGGGAACTGCCACGTCGTTGCCGTAGATTTCCACCGAATTTGTGCCGTCGGGATTCATCGCCCACAGACACTTGACCGACACGGCGCCCTTATCGACATACTCCCAGCGTGTGTACATGATTCGTCCGTCGGGCAAAAGGCAGGGCGTATTTTCCGAAACCGAACTGTTGGTCAGCTTGCGCATGTTTTTCCCGTCGCCGTCGATCCGGTAGAGGACGGTTGTCGGGAAAATATCCGGCGCATCGCACAGTATCCCGAAGTGGCAACGTGTAGAAATAAAAGCAATTCCGCCGTCGGGAAGATAACACGGGTCGAGGTCTTCGGTGCCGTGATGATATCCGGACAGGTTGTACGTTTCGATGATTTCATCTTCGTCGTAGGGCGAAAAAGTGAGTTGTCGTAAGCCGTTTCCGTCAGCGCCGACTTCGTAGAGCCGGTAACCGATGTTTGGAGTTGCCTTGTAAGCAAACACAATCCGTTTGGCGTCGAACGAAAGGTCGAAGGCTCCGAATACTCCACCCGAAAACGACGGAACTAACTCTTTCACTTCGCCGGTTTTCAGCGAAAGGATACAGAGATTTCCGCCCGGCATCCATTGCGAGTTAAGAAACTCCGTATAATAATGATTGCTGTTGTACGTGAACCGTTTGACAAAGACGATTTTTTCTACACCCTGTTTCAACAGTCTGTCCCACGTACTTTTTTCTTCTACCGATGGAACATATATTTCATTTTTATTTTGTCCGGCTTGCGAACCGGCATATCCCGTCAGCAAAAGCATCCATATGATGATCCATATATTCTTTAGCATTGTATGATCCAAATAAAAAAATGACGTCTTTCATTTACACTTCTTCCGTCGGGATATTCCTGTTAATATTAACAGATCCTTTCAGCGCAAAGAACAGCAGATAGGCAAACCCTGCGACCGGCACCCAGTAGGAAGCCATGTAGGAGACCGCGTCAGCTATCTGGTTTTGCACCATCATCAGGAACGCGCCGCCGCCGACCATCATCATGAAAATGCCGGACGCCGAAGCAAGATATTTTCCCAGACCGTCGACCGCCAAATTATAGATACATCCCCACATAACGGATGTGCATAATCCCGTCAGCACAAGAAATACAGCATTGACAGGCACATCCGCTACGACAAGCGAACCGCCCGTGAATACCGGGAATGGCGCCCGCACCGTCACAGGAGCGAAAATCGCTGCCAGCAACAAAACAATCCCGACCATCGACGCCGAGGCCAGCATCGCTCGTCCCGACACTTTCGCTCCGACAGAAGCGCCGACAAACCGTCCGATAAACATCAGCAGGAAATAAACCCCTGTGACAAATCCGGCCACCTCGGCAGTCAGTCCTCCTCCGATGCCTTCCTTCATGTCTGCCAGGAACAGGTTCATCGTTCCGGCGATTCCCACTTCAATGCCTACGCTACAACTCACTCCGATGCTTCCCAGCACGAAATGCCGGAACGACCATGCGCTATACCTGTCTTTTATCCCGCGTTCGACGGACGGGGTTTGGCTTAAACCGGGTTCGGGCAAATGCAGAACAAACAGGGCGACGAATGTCAGTGCAAAGACGCCGATTGCCATAAACAACAACGGATTGACATTGGATATGACCGTATTTTTCGTCACTTCGCCGGCTAAAGCGCCTACGAAAACAGGTGTCACAATGCCCATGAACGAGTAAAAACTGCCGCCGACCTGAATCAGCTGGTTGCCCTTATTTCCGCCGCCACCCAAGGTGTTCAGCATCGGATTGACAACTGTGTTCAACACGCACATCGAAAATCCCGCGATGAAAGCGCCGGTCAGATAAATCGCAAAACTCGAGTAAACGCCTGACAGATATTGAATGAAAACGCCGGCAAGTCCAATAGCGATACCTGTCAGCGCCGTTGTTTTGTAACCGTACTTTTGCAGCAGTATCCCGGAAGGAATACCCATGCAGGCGTAGGCAAGAAAATTGGCGCAAGAACCGAGTATTCCCAGAAAATTCGAAAACTGAAACTGTGCCTTGACAATCACGCCCATCGGCGCGGCAAGATTCGTCACAAACGAGATTATCCCGAAAAGGATAACCATTACGACAATCGGCAATAACCGGCTTTTAGTGTTTGTTTGCATACAGTTCAACCGATTTGACGATTTCACGGATATTTTCTTCGGGCGCCATGGGCGGGACGGCGCAGCCTGCGCCAATAACCAGTCGCGGACTGTCGCGGTAAATGTCAAGGATTTTGATGCTTTCTTCGCGAACCATCGCAGGTGTACCCAAGGCGAAAACGCCGCTTGGATCAATCGTTCCGAACAGCGTGGTCGTGTGGCCGAACACTTCGTAGATGTTTTCTATCGGGGTTTTGTAATCCAGTTCCACCGCGTCAAGCCCGAGCCTGTTCATCTGCGGGAGAATCAGGCGCGTATCGCCGCAAATGTGCAGCAGATACGGCAATCCGCAACGGTGTGCTTCGTCGACAAGTTCCTTTTCGCCGGGCATGGCGAATTTTTCGTACATCTCGGGCGAAATCATGCTCGGGCCGGCAGGACTGTCGCCGTTCGACAACATGTCGGCGCCGGTCGCGGACATCAGCCGGATAAATTGCCGACAAATGCCGGTCGTGTATTTCAACAGCCGTATCACCCTTTCTTCGTTCATGAACAGATCCATCATGAAATTTTCGGGACCGCGCATCGAGCAGGCCAGCGAAAAAGGCGCCTGGTCGCAGTTGCCCCTGACGAAAAGTTCGTTGCCGAAATGCTTTTTCAGCAGTCTGACGGCCTCCAGCGAATGCTGTATTCTGGGATGCCGCGAAATGTCCACGTCGGCAAGTCTGTCAACTTCGTCGAGTGATGGGAGGAAAATTTCGTGCGTCCTTGCCGGCTCGTTGTCGGGATAATCAACGGGAACGCCGATAGCCGACGCTTCTATTGCCGTATCGACGTCGAAAAGTACCCCGTCGAGACCGTATTTTTCGGCATAACGGATATGACATTCCGCCGCTATTTCGGGGCTGGTGCGATAGGCTTTCATTGTGTACCCTGCTTCCCGTACCGCAGGCATAAAATTGTGCAACATCACGGGACGCCTGTCGGGCATTACACCCGACAAGGCGGCTTTGATTCTTTCGTAACCGTTCATTTCATATCTTCTTCATGTGTCATTTGGTGGAGCTGGAGAGATTTGCAATTCTATCATAACTCCATCAATATAAGCAGTTTATTTTTAGTATCTACTAATTTATCCGATTCTCATCAATGATTTCACCTTTTGCCAAAAGGCATTTGCCGACTGTCGTTCCATGAATTGCGGTACTTGTGGAGTTCATAAATCCTGCGATTAACTCCGGATGCTCTATTGCATATCCGTTCCCGAATTTTTTATCTATAATATCAATTGCACTCAAAAAAACATTTTTCGATTCTTCAATTCTGTCCTCTTCTATTTTACTCCAGTCCGCACTAATCTCCGTTCTGTTTTTGATCATATTTCTATTCCTTTAAAATATCATATAACTGCCTGTCCTTAATCACTTTCAATACATCATTCATTTTGTTTTTCCCGACTTCAATATGCAAAATCACCTTCGTTTCCTGCTCATCTTCTTTTGGCAGACAAAAATGTTTGACGAAGTCAATATTAACTGCTTTCGATACCGAAAACAAATCCTTTACACTCCAGTCGTCTTTATTCAGCCAGCCATTGAATTTTTGGCGTGAAATGCCAACCCTGCGTGCAACCTCAGACAAACTGTAATCACTTTGTTTTACAGTATCTTTTATGAAATTCCCAATATGAATTTTATTTACTTCCATAGTGTGCTAATTTATAAATATTTGTTTCGATCCTTTTGCTTTGCCGTAAATTTATTCGAGAAAAATGTACCCGTTTTTACGTACAATGTAAATATATTGTTTGCCTTTGCGTCGTGATTATATCATTACAATCCCAGTACAAATTCGGTGCAAAGTTACGCAGTGATTTCGGGATGTAAAATGACACGATAGTACCAATTAATTTATAATGAAATGGAAAAAACGAGTCCTCCCTATTACGGGCTTAGGAACTATAACGTTATCGGACAAATCGGCCTGGAAGAAACGCCGGAACTATACATTGAACACCTGACCGGTGTATTCATGGAAGTCCACCGCGTATTGAAGGCCGACGGCACTTTGTGGCTCAACATCGGCGATTCGTACTGGGACGGCAAGGGATATTCCGGTTCGTCATCGGGTCGCTATCTGGATGAACGGAAGAAAGCCGGAAAGTCCATCACGCACGCATATTCCAATACTGGCGGCAAGGGAATAATAAGGATGACAGACCGAAAACATCCTTATATCAAACGCAAAGATTTAATCGGTATCCCCTGGATGCTTGCATTTGCCCTTCGTGACGCAGGTTGGTATCTTCGTCAGGACATCATCTGGCACAAGCCCAACGCGATGCCCGAATCCGTTATAGACCGATGCACCAAATCACACGAATACATCTTCCTGCTTACTAAATCAAAGAAATATTATTTTGATTCGAAGGCAATACAGGAAAAAGCAGCCTTCGACGGAAGAAAAGACACGATCTACAAAGGCGGCCGCAAAGATATGAACTGCACTGCACATGAGAGATGGGCAAACAGAGTAGACGGCTATCCCGCCAAAAACAGACGTGATGTATGGTCAGTAGCAACCGTTTCTTTTATGGAAGTCCACTTCGCTACCTACCCTCCGAATCTGATTGTGCCCTGCCTCAAAGCCGACTGTCCTGAAAACAGCATTGTACTTGATCCCTTCATGAGTGCCGGCACTACAGCTGTGGTTGCCCGAAAACTCAATCG
>JAISWC010000274.1 GCA_031271245.1 Tannerella sp.
GGAAAGCGGTTCGCTACGGACGGGCGACGAAATCCTGATTACCGGCCCCACCACCGGCGCACTGTTCCAGACCGTGGAGGAAATTCGCGTCGACCTGCACCCCGTCCCGCAGACCGCGAAAGGCGAACGCTTCTCGCTCCGCACCGCCGGCCGCATCCGTCCCGCAGACCGGATGTACAAACTCGTCCCGGGAGAGTGACTCATTCGAAGGCGTCGAACGGCAAGGCAATATCCTTGCGGTAGCCCGTGCCGTTAAAGGTGGCTATCAGTTCGTCCCGCTCGTTCGTGATTTTGACTTCGCAGTTGGACAGGCGGCTGTGACTGAAGATTTCGCGGGCTTCGGCATAAAGAAAACCGGCGCGCTCGGACTTGAAGATGTGTATCTCCGAACTGATCGAAAAGGTGAGTTGCGCATGGCTGTTGGCGGCGACGGCAAAGGCGAAGTCGGCCAGCGTGAAGAGGGCGCCGCCCTGACAGACACCCCCGCCGTTCAGGTGCATCGGACGTATTTCCATCCGCGCTCGTGCATACCCTTTTCCTGCCTCCAGCAGTTCCACGCCGGCGGCAACGGCAAAGGCATCGTTCCTGAAAAAATCCCGTATCGTCACAGTTTCCATTCAAATCCGTCTTTCGTGTCTTTAACCGTAAATCCGTAAGATGTCAGTTCGTTACGGATCCTGTCCGAGGTCACCCAGTCTCTGTTTTGCTTTGCCTGCAGGCGGATGTTCAACAGCAGATCGACTGCTTTTTTGTATGCTTCATCGCTGGTTCCGCCGCTCGTAGCGGAGGATTCCTGCAGGCCGAGGATGTCTTCCACAAAAAGTTTGAACGTCGCTTTCAACTCCTCCAGGTCTTCGGCCGAGAGCGCACCGTTGCCGTCGGCTACCGTATTGATCATCCGGCCCGTGTCGAACAGATGCGAAATCACAACCGGCGTATTCAAATCGTCGCACATGGCCGTTTCGCAACGCTCGCGCAACCCTTTCACATCGACGGTCGATGCCGTTGCCGCCGTCAGTTTTTGCAGACGGGCATACGTTTCGAGCAGTCGCTCCAGTCCCTTTTCGGATGCCTGCAACGCTTCGTTGCCGAAGTCAACCGTACTGCGATAATGCGCCTGCAAAATGAAAAAGCGGATGGTCATCGGTGCATACGCCTGTGTCAGCGCGGGATGGTTCCCGGTAAAAAACTGTTCGAGTGTGATGAAGTTACCCAACGATTTCCCCATTTTCTGTCCGTTGACGGTAATCATGTTGTTGTGCATCCAATAGTGCACGATGTCGCTTCCCTGCGAGGCCACCGCTTGTGCGATTTCACATTCGTGATGCGGGAAAATCAGGTCCATTCCTCCGCCATGAATGTCGAAATGTTCGCCGAGGTATTTCCGTCCCATCGCCGTACACTCGCAGTGCCAGCCCGGAAAACCTTCGCTCCAGGGCGACGGCCAGCGCATGATGTGTTCCGGCTGCGCCTTCTTCCAGAGCGCAAAGTCCAGCGGATTCCGTTTTTCTCCCTGTCCGTCCAGTTCGCGCGTCGTGCTGAGCATGTCGTCAATGTTCCGGTTCGACAGGATACCGTATCTATGGTCTCTGTTGTATTTGACGACGTCGAAATAGACCGACCCTTCGCTGACATACGCATAACCGTTGTCGAGAATCTGCCGAACCAAAGCGATCTGTTCGATGATATGACCGGAGGCGTGCGGTTCGATGCCGGGTGGCAGCACGTTGAGCGCACGCATGGCATCGTGGTAGCGGAGCAGGTAATGCTGCACGACTTCCATCGGCTCCAACTGTTCGACGCGCGCTTTCCGGGCGATTTTGTCCTCGCCGCTGTCCGCGTCGTGTTCCAGATGGCCTACATCCGTGATGTTGCGCACGTATCGCACCCTGTAACCCACGTGCTGCAGGTAACGGAACAGGATGTCGAAGGTAATTGCCGGACGCGCGTGTCCCAGGTGGGGGTCGCCGTAAACCGTCGGCCCGCACACGTAAATCCCGACATGCGGGGCATGAAGCGGAACAAAAACTTCCTTCTTTCCCTTCAGTGTGTTGTAAATGCTTAATTCCATTATTTCTGCCTGTTTATCGGCGACAGTCGCTCAGTATTCTTCTTCATTAAAGAAAAAGTCCTCCTTGCTCGGATAGTCCGGCCAGAGGTCTTCCATACATTCATATATTTCACCTTCATCTTCCATTTCCTGCAAGTTTTCAATCACTTCCAGCGGTGCACCGGAACGCTGTGCATAATCAATCAACTCATCTTTGGTCGCCGGCCAGGGCGCGTCTTCTAATTTTGACGCCAATTCTAATGTCCAATACATAACAATCTATTTTACAAAAACTAAAAGTACCTTTCTCTCAGATTGAAATTTTCCGCAAAAGTAGAATTTTATTTCTTAGCTGCAAGCATTATCCCAAATAATTTCACCTCCTTTTTCCCGGATACATTCATTCCTTGCTATAATAAACAGCAAATCAGACAATCTGTTCATGAAAATGAGCACATTTTCTTCCACCGGGCTTTCGAGCGCCAAAAGACAGATGAGCCGTTCCGCACGCCGGCAAACCGTCCGGCAAACATGCGCCAATGCCGCCGAACGGCTCCCGCCCGGCAATACAAATCCGGTCATTTTCGGCAACTTGCCGTCTATCCGGTCGATACTTTCTTCCAGTCGCCGGATGTTTTCGGGCGTAATCCGGCTGGCGGATTTCAGGGCGGTATGTTCCGTTTCGGTCGCCAGGCTGGAACCGACCGCGAATAATTTGTGCTGAACAAATTGCAGCAGGTCGACGGTTTCGTTATCCCCGATTTCGGTTATCAGCAGACCGGTGAAAGAATTTAATTCATCAACCGTACCGTAGGCATCCAGCCGCGGGTGCGTTTTCGACACGCGCAGCCCGCCCACCAGGGAAGTCATTCCCCGGTCGCCGCCGCCGGTATATAAGAAACTTTTCTTCATTTATTCGATTGAGTTGGAGGGTTTAATATATTGTTCAGAAAATATTCGACGTAGTTAAACGGAACGTCCTTCATCACGACTCGATGGTTTTTGTCGGTCAGGTAAAGCGTCGGGACGGTTCGCAGCGCGTAGCGCTCCTGTCCGTAAATGGCATCGTCGCAGTCATAGCCGTTTATCCACGAGGACGGCATTTCGGGCAGGTATTTTTTCCATGCCTCCACATCCTGACCGGGATAGATAGAGAGTACCGTCAACCGTCTTCGTTTCTGCATTTCCGTGACGGCCTGCGAATTTTTTATCTGATTCGCAAGTTCCCGGCAATTGCCGCAGTCCAGGTTGTGAAACAGCATCAGCGTGAAATCCGTTTTCAGGTCATGAAGCGACGACCTGGCGCCCGAGGCCAGCGCGTAACGGATATTGGCGGCCAGCGCAGAGGGGCGGTTTTTCTGCAACTGAGACAGCAGCTGTCCCGGTCGCACCTTACGCGGCTCGTTCAGCGTCTTCGACGCCACCATCTGTTCCAGCACGGGAATGAAAAACTCTTCATTCCGCAGGGGGGAATTGAGGTCGAAAAGAAAACGCTCCAGGTGTGTGGAAATAAAGGCATACATGGCTTCATGCTTTTCCGCCTCTTCCATTAAATGGGTAAGCCCCCGGCAAATCACCGGATAGGATGTATACGGAAGGATGGAAAGATAATTGGCCAGCGCCTGTTCGGTCACGCCGGCAGCGCTTCCCACATACACCGTATCCGTAAAATTGAACAGGTCCCAGTAGTGCATGGCCAGATATTCCGCCTGTGTCGCCGGGTCGATATAAACGGTCGGTACCGTCACCGCCGGAAACGTGTGTCTGGCCGGTTCCCGCGGTTTGTTTGCGCAGCCCGACACGGTTATCGCCAGACCGAGAAGCCATGCGGCACAGGTAAAATACTTTTTTTTGTTTCGATTCATTGCTGTTGTTTTTAATCACTGCCGGCAAAAGTACAAATTTTGCCGGACAGCCGCTACCGAATCAGGGTAATTTATTAAAAAACAGGTTTCATATACTCATCCTTTTATCTTTGAGTACCGGTCAGAATTTCCACTGTACCATCAGGCTCGTTTCGATGCGGTTGCGGCCTTCGACGGTTTCCAGTCCGCTACCGACGGACTCGCCTTCGAAGTAGTGCGTCCATCCGATTTTGGCCGATACGGAAAGTTTTTTCATCAGGAAATACCGGCAAACGGTGGACATGCGTATTCCTTTCCCGTACAGAAACGGTATGTTGTAGACATAGAGCAATTTTTTCTCGTATGAACTGATCCGGCTGTAATAATCGTCCGTATGAAAATACGCCAGATAAAGGTCTGCCTGCAGGGGGATGTGGGCAGGCTTCCACCCGGCTCTCTGGGAAATCATCCATCCGCGGCTTTTCCGTTCCTCTGCCAGATAAAAAGACGCATCCGCGGACGTCCGCAAAAGCAGTTCCGCTGCCGGAGCAGACGTCATCTGCCACCGGATGCGATGCTGTCCGTAGGACAATACCTGCGTTTCCGGCTGATCGTCGGGCGTGTGATTCAGTTCTTTTTGCCGGTAACGGTAGCGGAGATACATCTGCCATTTGTCTCCCTGCGTATAATCCGCCTGCGCCATGTATTCGACGCCCGAAGACGGTGTATCTACGTTGTATTTCAACCATGGAAAACGGAAGAAATCCGCGTAGCCGGAGAGTTTCCAGTGTGCCGCCGGCGTCAGCTGCATCCCCAGATACAGCCCCTGCTCATTCTGCACGGCGCTGTTTTGGGCAAAGGCATATCCATAAAACGCCTGATAGTCGCGTGCGTATGAACGGTATAAAATCAAACCGGAGACATACGAGGCCGGCGTCCACTGAAGGGCATTCAGTGTAGCCCAGGCTCCGTTTTTCGAGACGGCCGTCTCGCCGAACAGTTTCAGTTGCCTGTTTTTAAACAGGTAGTCCACACTGGCATTGGCGTTTTGTGTTCCGCGAAAGTAGAATCGGTTGTAAGGCGCCGGATCCGGATCAACAGACAGGTTGCCGTAAGTGTACGTCAGGGCTGTCAGGCCGATGACCACCTGCGGCGTCGCATAGCGGAGATTTCCTCCGCCAGTCTGCGTGCCGGCCGTCCGCATCTTTTCGCGGTCATTCTCCACACGGTGCAGTCCGTCAGTCTTGAAGGATGTGATGTGCGCGCCGTCTACCGTCGCATCCAGCCGGCGATAAGAATAAAAGAGACTCAGATTGAAATCTTTCCACTGAACGGTAGAGGCGGCGCCCCGGAAAAAGTCCACTTCATTGGTCGAAAAGTGACGCCGGAAACCGTTGGTGCGCCGCTCTGCCTGCGCCAGAAAGGCATTCCGCCCGGGCATGAAGTCATGACTGATGACCAGTCCCTGTCCGAAAGAGGCTTTGTAGTCTCCGACCGCCAGCGTTTTCAGCCAGCCCGTGTTGCGCAGCAGTACATGCGCGGAATAATAGTCATATCCCCTGTGAATACGTTTCCCGAACGGTTCGCCGGCATCCTTTTCCGCTACCAGGCCGGCTTGCAGGCGTTCGTCGAACGTGAGGGAATAACGGATGGAATGGTAAAACGGTTCGCCCAGGTATTTCCGGTTCGGATACTGTTGCAGGATACTGTCGGGCTGCGGCCGGTATCCCTGTTTTTCCTGAAGAGCCGGGTCATAACGCACCACCAGTTCGCTGGCGCCGTATTTCAGCACGTTCCGGAAAGTCAGCGGTCGCCGGGTGTCGATTTCGCCGGCGTACACAAAGGGCAGCAGCAGTTCGATGGTCGACCAGTCCAGCGCTTCGATGTTTTTCAACTCATAGACGGTCATCATGGGGCCATAGCGTTTGCGGTAAGCAAGCAGGGCGTCGATTTGCGCGTCCGACAGAAACGGTAACCGCCTGAACGTTTCCGCATCCGCCGTGTTCAGATCCAGCGGATGTTCCGTCAGGTAGGATAAGTCGGCATGCAAGGTTTCAATCCGGTCTTCATTTTCCAAATCCTCCGACAGGTCTTCGAGGTATTCCATCCACTTGTCTCCGGACGGCACCGTTTGCGCCGTCAAATGCGAACAGACCAGAAACAGACCGGCAAGCCCTGTTATCAATAACCGTCTCATGGGAAGTCATTTTAAAAGGAAAAGGAAATTCCCAGTCCGGTACTGATTCCCAGTACCGGATGATAAATCATGGCGACATCCGCCATCAGTCCGGCAAAGCGGTATCCCGCACCCAGCGAGGGGCGGAACGGGGATGTTCGCACCCCGGTGCGCAGGTGAAAGTCGCCGTAAAGGCGATATTCCATTCCCAGCGAACCGCTCCGGCGTGTCTCCTTACTGTGTGCCATACTGCCGGTTATTAACAGGTTGTCGACAAGTTGCCAGTTGACGCCCAACTCAATCAGGTAAGTGCCGATCCGCTCACTGTCTACCTCTTCACTGTTCAGTGAAACGGAGGGAACATTGATGGCCGAGCATGTTATCAGCCAGTTATCCGCAGGCTGGAACGAGGCGCCGATGTCCGTAGAAAGACGCGAAGCTTCCGACTCGAACAGTTCCGACTGGATAAGCGCATACTGCACGCTCACACCCAGCGTCCAGAAGGCGTTCAGCCGTTTCCCGGCCGAAAGGCGAAACATGCTTTCGCGATATTCATCGTAGCCGAAGGAAGCCACGTGCAGGCCGGCAGGCAGGATGCGGTTCGGGAAGCAGAACCCTCCGCTGACCGTGGCCAGTTCTTTCATTGCATAGCGGTTGAAATAGTCGGTTCGCACTTCTTTCCGTTCCAACAACGCCAGTAAAGCCGGATTGAAAAGGACGGCATGTGTCGCACCGTTCCCTCCCATCCCCAGCGTCCGGGTATCCGGGAACCGGAGATTGTCTCTTGCCCTCGAGGAGCCATGGCTGAGAGCCAGCAACAGGCAAAACATATAAAACGTTTTTAACCTCATGACAAGTATTAAAAAAACGGTTTAAGATAAGATGTTTTGATCTCCGCAGACGGTTCATGCTTCGCCCTTGATGCCTCCAACCGGTGGAATCAGGTTGTCGAAAGGCTTTATTTTCGCACCTTTGGCCTGTTCGTCAAATTTACGGATGTTGTCTTCCAAGGCATACAGCAACCGTTTGGCATTGTCGGGCGTAAGAATGATGCGGCTTTGTACCTTCGCTTTCGGCACACCGGGTACCAGACGTATGAAATCAATAATAAATTCCGACCCCGAATGAGCAATCACCGCCAGGTTGGCATACGTCCCCTGCGCCGTTTCTTCTGTGAGTTCAATTTGAATCTCGTTCGCTTTCTGACTGTTTTCCATATCATTTTGTTTTAGAATGGCAAATGTACGCAAAAAAACTGAAACAGCGCCGGAATGATGAATAACAATAGACACGAATCCGTGTTAATATTATGTTCAGCGTAGCTTTCGCCGCCTCTGCATTGCTCCTGTGCCTCGGCTTTCATCAGATAAACTTCGGACAGACAAATGTTTCCTGTTCTTCGGCGGTCAGTATACGCGGCGCGACGGTTTCTTTTCCAAAGCGGGTCTCACTCTTTTCCAGGCCTCGTCCACATCGTACCGGCTGTTTGAACAGTACGTTTTTAAGATGAAATTCGTTGTCCGGCAGGTCTCCATCCATTTGCGATGTTCGGGAGACACATCCAGCCACTCCCGCAGGATTTTCACCTCGGAATCGGTTGCTTCGCCTGAAAACAGGGCGACCAGAATGGATTCTATATGTGCGGGTATCTGCTTCATCGGTAAAGTAGTTGATTAATTCAA
>JAISWC010000037.1 GCA_031271245.1 Tannerella sp.
CGCGATCTGGCGGCCACCGGACGGAAAACAATTGTCGTGCTGCAAAGCGGTTCGACCGTGACATTCGTAGCTGGAAAGACCGGGCGGATGCGATTCTCGAAGCCTGGTATCCCGGCGAACAGGGCGGGACGGCCATTGCCGAAACGCTGCTGGGCGACGTGAATCCCGGTGGACGCCTGCCGTTCTCCTGGGCGCGTCATGCCGGTCAGCTGCCCATCTATTATTACATCAAACCTTCCGGACGCGGATACGGATACAACGACGACGACGGCAAGCCGCTTTTCCCCTTCGGCTTCGGGTTGAGCTACACGACTTTCGGGTATTCGGGTCTGACAGTTCCCGGAAAGGTTCGGAAAGGGGAAGACATCCGGGTCAAAGTGACGGTGAAGAACACGGGCGAACGGAAAGGCGACGAGGTGGTACAACTGTACCTCAGCGGCGAACAGGCTTCCGTGGTGCGTCCCATGAAGGAACTGAAAGCCTTCCGCCGCGTTACGCTGGAGCCGGGAGAAAGCCGGGATGTGGAACTGACCCTTCCCTATCGCAGTTTTGGTTTGTGGGATAAAGACCTGAAGTTTGCCGTCGAGCCGGGCACGTTCCGCCTGTGGGTCGGAAAAGATGCGGAAACCGTCCTGCTGGAAGGACAAACGGAAGTGGAATAAGTATTAAGTATGAGGTATGAGGTATGAACGATAAACGGAATGTCATTTGTGACAGACGCCGGATGACATTCTATTATCGCTCATACTTCTTATACTGCACGCGGTAGAGTTTTGTGCATAAACAGGCAGTAGTAGTTAGTAGTTGCGGCTCGCCGATGGCTTTGTGTCACAGTGATGTGCTCTCTACTGACTGCTAATTATTCTACAGACAATGCACAAAACTATGCCGCGCACAGTATAACTGTCCTGAAAACAGGATGGCGTCCGGCAAAATATCATAATCTCCGGCGAAAGATTATAATCTCCGGCGAAAGATTTAATGTATAAAACCATACCGCGTGCAGCATTGCCCTGCATCCTTTTACCACACTTTCAACTGTATTTCGCCGTCTTTTACCTGTTCAAAAGGTCCGGGTACGGGATGTTCCGACCGTGACTGTCCCAGGTAATCCGAACGGATGGCTATCGGCGTTCCGTCGGGCTGTTCGTAGGCGGCTTTAGGCATTTTGGCCCTGCCCAGACGTTCGGTCGTGACCGTTTCCGTCTGTATGCCGCCCAGTCCCTGCACGGCAAACGACACATATACTTCCTTTCCCCTGTCGTCTACGCGGAATCCGGGGTCGAAGTCGGGCTGTGAAACAAAATGCTTCTCCTCGCCAAACGGTACGGCGCGGTGATACCAGGCGTTGCCGTCCAGGAAGTTCGGATAGGCGCCCGAGTCGTAGACCGGCTGTCCGCGGTCTATTTTCCGGTCGGGTTCGACGGGCATGAAAAGGTTGTTGTAGAAACGGTCGTCGCCGTTCCGGATAATCGACAGACCCGCCACGTCGGTCTGATGAGGCAGGTGATAGGGTGTATAGCGGTTTTTTTCCTGCGTAATGCGGAAAAGTCCCGCAAAGAGGTTATGCACGTAGGCGCCTCCCTGCGACATGTTCCACACGTTCACGGGCGATCCGAGGAGGTTATTGTCGATCAGGTAGGGACCGTGGTCTACTTCCATAAAGAGGTCTTCCAGGTCATTGTCGTAAAGGAGATTCCGGGAGACGCGCGTCCCCTGCGCCATCCAGTCGAGCCATATTCCGCGTCCGGTGCGGCAGATGCGGTTGTTGCGAATCTGCGTGTCGATGGCGGCGTGGAACTTGATGCCGGCAATCTCGGCGCCGTCGAACTGACGTTTCACCCAGATGTCGTGGATGTAGTTGTTTTCGACGGTGCTGAAGGCTGCACCCATGCTGCCGCACATGCCGGTCTGCTCGCAGGCGAAAATCTCGTTGTTGCGCACGGTGTGCGAGCCGATGTTCTCTCTGTTCCAGCCATTGCGCAGGGTGCGGAACGTGACTTCGATGTAGTGCAGCGAGCCGTCGATGGAGCGGTCGGCCAGCCAGACGTTGTGTCCCGTACTGTATTCCTTTCCGAGGGTGATGCCGGAGCATTTGGCGTTGCTGATGACGTTGTTTTCGATAATCCAGCCTTTGTTCCAGTGCGTGGCAATCATGCCGATCTGTTCGGCGGTGGGCGCTGCCCATTGCGACGCCGCCTCGCTGATGTGAAAGCCCTGAATGGTCAGATAGTTCACACCCGGCTTTTCGGGATAGAAACATGTGCGGCGGACGCTGATTTCCACCAGTTCCTTATTGGGATTGTACTGATGGAAATTTGCCCAGACAGTAGTGTTCTCAGCGTCGGTTTCGCAATACCACGTGTATTTCGACGCTTCGGGGTCTTTACTGTCGGGAAAGATTTCGGGATTACGCACCTTGTCGACCGTTTCCTTTTCATAGAGCGACCTGTTGTTCAAGAACACTTCGCCGGTGTGGTGTACCCTGCCGCGTCCGTTGAACCAGTCGCCGTAGATCAGGTCGGTGTAGGGATTGTAATCACCGAAAATGCTGTTCGGCAAAACGACTTTCCACACACCGCCGGCTTCCTTTGTCCATGTGTTGACAACTTCGGAGCCTTTGATTTCGACACGCTCGCCGGGCGCGGCGCGATAGACGATGCGCGTGTCATCGTTCGTACCTCCGCGCGGAGGATTGACCCATTCGCGATAGGTTCCGGCATGAACGGTAATTACGTCGCCCGGATAAGCCGCCTGTGCAGCCCGGTTTATGGTCCGGAACGGTGAAGACTCGGCGCCGGACGCGGCATCGTTTCCTTTGACGGAAACATGGTATTCCTTTGCATGACTGACGATGCAACAGGAAATCAATACTACAGATAAAACTGTTTTTTTCATTGTTTTGTTACTTTTGATTTGTTAAACGATCCATCATGGCCGTGTTTTATTTTTCTGACTTTATTGTTCGTTTCAAAATTCGAGGCGCAAGGTAGAACCTTTTTTTTATACGCGCAAATTTTTCGGCAAAAAAATTTCATCGAACATTTATTTTTGAGTGTAGCACCCTTGAAATCTTTGAATTTTTGAATCTTTGAATTACCTTTGTCCACTGAAATTCGGAAGTGATTATGACAATAGCAGAAATTACATGGACGGTCGACCCGGCTATTTTTTCCATCGGGTCAAGGGAAATACGCTGGTATGCGCTGGCGTTTATCATCGGTTTTGCCGTGGGGTATAAGATCGTGGAGCGGATGTGGAAACGGGAAGGCGTTCCTCTCGGATGGCTGGACCCGCTGCTGTATTACACGGCGCTGGGCACAATCGTCGGGGCGCGGCTGGGGCATTGCCTGTTCTACGACCCCGGTTACTATCTGGCCAACCCGTTCGAAATACTGAAAATCTGGGAAGGCGGACTGGCCAGTCACGGCGGCGTGCTTGGCATCATCGTCGCCATCCGGGTTTATTCCAGGCGCGTGTCGCATCAGAGTATGTTGTGGACGTTCGACAAGCTGGTCACTCCGACGGGACTGGTGGCCGCGCTGATACGTCTCGGCAACCTGATGAACCATGAGATTTACGGTCATCCGACCGATATGCCGTGGGGATTCCGCTTTGTCGAGAACCTGCACGCCTGGCGACAGGGTGCCGAACCCGTCTTCTCGGCGCCCAGTCACCCGACCCAAATCTACGAAGCCGCCTGTTACCTGCTCACCTTCGCGCTCTGCATGTGGCTCTACTTCGGAAAAAATGCCTGGAAGCGGAAAGGGCTTATCTTCGGTATCTTCATGATCTGTATTTTTGTCTCCCGCTTCTTCATCGAATTTCTCAAGGAAAACCAGGAAGCCTTCGAAGCCAACATGCCGCTCAACATGGGGCAATGGCTGAGCATTCCGTTCGTCCTGGCAGGCATATTCTTTGTCTGGCGGGCGCTGACAGGAAAACCGGTCACTTATTCATATCCCAATGCAAAAAATCGCAAATGACATTTACTACGTCGGCGTCAATGACCGACGGAAAGCGCTTTTCGAGAACCTGTGGCCGCTGCCGAACGGCGTCTCGTACAACTCGTTCCTGATTACGGACGAAAAAACGGCGTTGGTGGACACGGTCGACATCTGTTATTCCGACCTCTTTTTCCGCAAGATCGGGGAAGTCTTGAACGGACGTCCGCTCGATTATCTGGTCGTCAATCACATGGAACCCGACCACTCCGGCTGCATCCGCCTGTTGCGGCAGCTATACCCCGACCTCCAAATCGTCGGCAACAAACAAACGTTCGGTATGCTGGCCGGCTACTACGGCGTCACAGAGGGACTGCACGAGGTCAGGGAGGGCGATGTCCTTGCGCTGGGACGCCGTCGCCTGACGTTCTGCATGGCTCCGATGGTACACTGGCCGGAGGTGATGGTGGCGTACGACGAAACGGACGGGATTCTTTTCTCGGCCGACGCCTTCGGCACCTACGGCACGCTGGACGGCGGCGTGACGGATTCGCAAATCAACGTATCCCGCTACTGGGATGAAATGATACGCTACTACGCCAATAT
>JAISWC010000085.1 GCA_031271245.1 Tannerella sp.
CCCAGGTCTGTTCTTTCCGGACAAGACTGAACTTGCGGGCGGTGAAGTAGTCGCTCAGGTTTTTGCGTCCGCGCATCCCGAGCGGAACGAACCAGTCGCCTTCCTGCCAGATGCGCAACGTCAGCGGGAACGTAAGTTTGTCGAAATCAAACGATGCGACGGAGGTATCTTTCTTTATTTCAAAACGGGCATCAACCGCTTTTTTTTGCGTACTCAGTCTGAGAGGCTGCGTTAACGAATGGTCTGCTCCAATCGTATAGATGCGCTCATCTTTCGCCGGACAGGGAGCAAGCAAAAGGAAATCACGGTCTTTCACAATCCTGCAGGAAGCGTCCGGCGCATAAAAGATTTTTCCCGATTCGCCCTGCAGCGATTCGAAGATCGATTCGGAGAGCGCCCGCGTGAACCCATGCGAACGAATAAGCTCAAATAAAAGGGTCTGAGGCGCAGGCGACTGCATTAATTCAGGAATGTTGATGTGTTTTGCATCGGGCATAATGCGTTCGCGTTCCTTTTCAATCCAGTCCGCATAAAGCGATTCGATGCCGGAAAGGTGCCGGGCTGTCCGCGCGATGGCTTCCCTGACTGAAGGATTCAGTTCTTCCATCAACGGCAGGAGACGCAGACGAACAAAATTGCGCGCATATTCGTCCGACAGGTTGCTGCTGTCGGTTTGGTAGGCCAGTTGCTGTTGGGAGAGCCATTGCAGGATTTCCCGGCGGCTCAGCGGGAGGAAAGGGCGAATCAGGTAACCGTTTTTCGGCCGGATGCCGCACAGTCCGCGGATACCTGTTCCCCGAATCAGGTTGAGCAGCACCGTTTCGATGCTGTCGTCCCGGTGATGCCCCACGGCAATGGCCTGCGCCTGAAGGGTGTTTCGTAATTCTTCGAACCGCCGGTAACGCAGTTCCCGGGCTGCCATTTCGACGGAAATGTGTTTCCGACCGGCGTATCCGGCCGTATCAAAATCCGTTTTGAAGAAGGGTAGATGCAGGGAAGCGGCAAGGTGTGCAACAAACTGTTCGTCGCGGTCGGATTCGGCGCCGCGCAAATGAAAATTGCAGTGGGTAACGATACAGGCATAGCCCGCGCGCGTCAATACGTGCAGTAGTGCGACGGAATCGGCGCCGCCGCTCACACCGACAATCACTTTGTCATCCGGTTGAAGCAGCCGGTGTTTTGCGATGTATGCACGAACAGAGGAAATCATGAAAAAAAAACGGGAATGCAACTCCGGGGATTTGCACTCCCTGCCCGGTGAGATGGCGATTATCTGTTATTTTTTACTTGTGAGTCAGTTCAGGGTCAATCATGATGCGTCCGCAATATTCGCAGACGATGATTTTCTTCCTTAATTTAATGTCCATTTGCTTCTGCGGCGGGATTTTGTTGAAACAGCCGCTACATGCATCGCGCTGAATATCCACGACAGCCAGTCCATTATGGGCGCCCTTGCGAATCCGTTTGAACGCCGTCAGCAGGCGGGGATCAATCGTTTCTTCCAGTTTCTTTGCCTTGTCACGCAACTTGTCTTCCTCCTGCCGCGTTTCGGAAATGATTTCATTCAACTCGCTCTTCTTCTGTTCCAAATCACCTTTTCTTCCATTCAGCAGCGCTTTACATTGCTTGATTTCATCTTTCTTGGCGTCAATGGAGACATTGAATTCTTTGATTTTCTTCTCCGCAAATTCCACTTCAAGACCCTGAAATTCAATTTCTTTTGACAGATTGTCGAATTCCCGGTTATTCCGTACATTTTCCAGTTGTACTTTATATTTTTCAACCAGATTCGTCGATTCGAGAATCCTGTTTTTCTGTACATGTACGGCTTTTTTGTTTTCTTCGACTTCCGCCTGATGATTTTGAAGACGCGTTCCCAAACCGGCAATTTCATCTTCCAGATCCTGCACTTCCAGGGGCAGTTCGCCCCGGAGGATCTTGATTTTATCAACCTCCGACATAATCAGTTGAAGTTGATACAACGAACGCAGCCGTTCTTCAACTGTAAATTCTTTTTCTACAACCTCTTTTTTTCTGGCCATCTCTTATAAATATTTAACTGGGTTTGAATCTGTATTTGAAATTTGTACGGCAAAGGTATGGAATTTTTTTGATATGACGTCAAAGAAAATATCTTTTGTGCACATCTCCGTTTCGTAGTGACCGGCAACAACCAGCAACATCCGGTCTTCCACGTCGTAGAAATCGTTGTATTTCGCCTCTCCGGTAATGAACGCGTCGGCACCTGCCGCCATCGCATCCGGAATCAGGAAGGCGCCGCTACCGCCGCACACGGCTATCCGCCGGACGGACGTTCCGGGAAAATTCGAATACTTGAGACCGTCCACCTTAAAAAGCGTCCGGATGCGTAACAGGAAATCGCGTACCTCCTCGCTTTCGGACAGTTCGCCGACAATGCCCGAACCGGCCGTATCCCACGTGTTGCTCAACGGGTAAAAATCGAACGCCGGCTCCTCATACGGATGGACGGAAAGCAGTGCGCGGGTAACGGCGCTCCTGCGGAATGCCGGCAAGATGGTTTCGATACGTATCTCCTTTTCACGGTGCAGCTGGCCCGTTGCGCCGCAGAACGGCCGGGCGTTTTCGCCGGCACGGAAAGTCCCTTCGCCCGTCAGGCCGAAACTGCACGAATCATATTTGCCGATATGCCCGGCGCCGGCGTCGAACAGGGCGTTCCGGACGGCTTCCGCATGGGCTTCGGGTACGAATACGGACAGTTTCAGCAACGCATCCTTCTGCGGGCTGAGCGTGCGTACCTGCCGGAGTCCGATCCGTTCGGCCAGGCGGTAGTTGACGCCTCCATACGCATTGTCGAGATTCGTATGGGCGGCATAAATCGCGAGGTCGTGCCGGCAGGCTTTGATCAGGCAGCGTTCGACGTACGTCCGCCCGGTAAGTGACTTGAAGGGCTTGAACGCCAGCGGATGATGGGAGACAATCAGATTGCATCCCTTCTCCAGGGCCTCATCTACAACGGCTTCCGTCACGTCCAGGCAAATCAGCGCGCCGGTAGCCTCCCGTTCCACGTCTCCGACCTGCACGCCGGCATTGTCGAAACTTTCCTGCAAAGGCAGAGGGGCGAGGCGTTCTATTTCAGTCAGAATGTCTTTTATTTTCATAGTTTGTATCCTGAATGGAAGAGCATGGCGATCGTATCGGCGGCATCCAGGCCGGGATCCCAGAGGCACTCCCCCAGAAGTGCGGCGCTGAGGTAGATGTCGTTTTCCCACATACTGTCTTCCACCAGGGCAGTAACTGCCCGGTCCCGTACGTCGGCATTAGCGATGAGCGTACATATCTTTTTCAGATCGCCGATCCGTTGCAGCCAATAGGCAGTCGAATAATCCCAGAGATATTTCTTTTCAGCCGCCCGTTTTTCCCTGAAGTCCGCGGTTGTTTCCCCAAGGATAAAGGGACCTTTTTGGTTTTCAAAATAAGACCAGTCCAGTAAAGGGAAACCTTTAAATATCGCGCCAAAACGTTCGTCCCTTCCCCTGACGGAAAGGAGTTTCCGGGTGTATTCAAGGGTGGCGTTAAAATCGTCCCCGTCTCCCGGATAGTAGCCGTAAGGGAAACCCTTGCAGTGGGCCGGCCGTTCCGGGTCGTCGCCAGGAAGACCGGCGTCTTCCCATATGATGGACATACGCTTATCAATGGCGCTGAATTTCACGCACTCCTCGCTAATTGAAGTGGCGTGAGCACCGAACTGAATCCAGAGATCGGGATATTTTTCGTAAAGGGGTTTGCTGATTTTATTAACCCAATCTACTACCAAATCTGAAATAGAGGCTCCCCCGATTTTTGTATTACTGGTTTCTGTAAAAGTTTGGAAATATATTCCGTCTGCCTTTAAATCGCGGTACTGTTTTTCATAGGTCTCCAGAACAATATTCCGCCATTTCTCCACGTCTGCAGGATCGCTGGGATTTACAGCCTGGCCCCAGCACCATGAGTAACCCCAGATAACTTTTATGCCGTTAAGGTGCGCGTATTCAATCACATCCCGGGCATTGACGGGGACAAAATCATTCCATATAATGACCATATTCGTTTTACATTCCCGCATGTTTTTAAAATAGTTCCGGTAATCGTGGATGGCATGTCCCCAAGTCCACAAGCCCCGGTATTCAACCGCGGGAGCACTTGCGCGCTCGAAAGGCAAAGCCGGATCGACAAAGGGTTTGTGCCGCCGGTATTGTTTCTGGTGATCCCCAAAATACTTTAAAAGATGATTGATATACCAACGGTTGAAATCGGTAACCCCGTAAAGCAGCCCCGAATCATCGGCGCCCTGAATTACGATGATGAACCTTTCCGCATTACCGGGATTGGGAAAAACCTTTATACTGTACCCTTCAGCCTTGCGCTGGATTTTGTAGGCGCCGGATTCCCCCAGTTTTTTCAACAGGGGATTGCTTTCGACAGTGCCCATGATTTTCAGGTTATCCTTTGCGGCGGCCAGGTCAACCGGCCAGTTGGATTCGTCCCCGTCTGCGCTGACCGCGGTCAAGATATAAGGGACATGGGGCTGTATTAATGAATACAACGTATTAACGGCTTCTTTCTGCATTCCGCTGTAAGAACCAAATACGATTTTGTACCTGTTGTCTCCGTGGTCGATCCGCGAGTGGATGGCATCGATACCTTCCGGCCCGACGCCGGCCATCATAGCCGTCCAGTTGGGTACACTCACGCTGGGCAGGATCGTGCGAACCGAAAAACTGCAGGTGTGCTGCATCATACTGCCCATGTAGGGTGTATGGGCGGCCAGCAGCCCCCAGACGTTCATCGCCATACATGCGGCGGCAATCGTAATAAAAACTGTTTTCTTCATTGTTATTCAAAATTAGAATTAATCTCAAAATATACTCTCATAACGCTCGAAGCGGAAAAACCCCTAACAGAACAGACCGGTATTTCATATTGCGCTGGCGTGATTTCCGGACAATGCCTGAAGTACATGACTTTTAGTGTTATATTTTTTTTATTTCGCATTACTTACCGGCGTACTTGAACATACCGGAACTGAAAACACGGGTGCTCAAAAGTTGAAGTTATATTCTATCCGTATCACATGGCGAAGGAAGGGCTTACGCAGGTAGTCT
>JAISWC010000250.1 GCA_031271245.1 Tannerella sp.
GTGATGCGCGGATAGAGCATTTCCCGGAACGCGCCGGTGATGGATGCCGCGGCCAGGCGTGCGCCGCTGGTCGCCACCATCACCGGGTCGGCTATCACCGTCGCCGGACAGTAGCGGTCGATCAGGGCGGCGACCGTGTCGATGATGGCGGGTGTGGGGAGCATACCGGTCTTGAGGGCGTCGATTGTGAGGTCGTCGAGGACGGCTTCCGCCTGCCGGCGGACGGTTTCGGGGGAGAGGATTTCCACATCCCGCACCTCCGTGGTGTTTTGCGCCGTGACGGCGGTGATAACGGACGCCCCGAACACGCCCAGGGCGGAAAACGTCTTGAGATCGGCCTGAATGCCTGCGCATCCGCCGCTGTCGGAACCCGCAACCGTCAGCGCTGCCGGATATCTTTCTGTCTTGCTCATAATGGATTACTTCTCTGTTTCAAACTAATGCAATCAAGCAGTTTCATCGGGAAAGGGAGGAGAGATTTCATTCATCATTCCTACGGCGGCATTGCCCGCATCAGGTAATAAGGGTGTAATCTCAGCCTTTCAGGGGCACCCCTTGATTGTATCGGGGACAAAGATACGCATTTTTTTCAATCGAAGGAGTTTCTACTATCTACTAACTACGCTATAAACTCAGTCCAGCGCGTCAACCGTCTTGAGCCAGAGGGCGACGGAGGCATCGCTGGGCATACGCCAGTCGCCGCGTGGCGACAGACTGACGGAGCCTACTTTCGGGCCGTCGGGCAGGCAACTGCGTTTGAACTGCTGGGCAAAAAAACGGCTGAAGAAGACGCGCAGCCATTTCCGGACAGTCTCCCGCTCGTAGACGCCCTTGAATGCGTGCTGTGCAAGAAAGTATATTTTTTCCGGCGGCGCGCCGAAGCGGATGAAATGATACAGGAAAAAGTCGTGAAGTTCGTAGGGGCCAACCAGTTCTTCCGTTTTCTGGCGAATGATACTGTTTTCGCCGGTCGGGAGCAGTTCGGGGCTGATGGGCGTATCGGCGATGTCCGCCAGGATGCTCCCGGACGCCTTGTCCACCCTGTGTTGCGCCACCCATTTCACCAGATACTTCACCAGCGTTTTGGGAATGCCTGCATTCACCGCATACATGGACATGTGATCGCCGTTGTAGGTTGTCCATCCGAGCGCCATTTCGGACAGGTCGCCCGTCCCCACGACCAGTCCGTTTTCCCGGTTGGCCAGGTCCATCAGTATTTGCGTACGTTCACGCGCCTGCGTGTTTTCGTAGGCGACATCCTGCGTTTCCCCGTCGTGTCCGATGTCGCGGAAATGCTGGCGGCAGGCTTCCCTGATGGATATTTCCCGGAACGTGACGCCCAGGGCAAAAGCCAGTTGAGAGGCATTCCGGAAGGTTCGTCCGGAAGTTCCGTAACCCGGCATGGTGACGGCGATGATATGTTTGCGGGATATGCCGAGCGTGTCGAAGGTCATGACGGCAACCAGCAGTGCCAGCGTGGAGTCCAGGCCGCCGGACACGCCGAGGATCACCTTTTCCGTATGAGTATGTACCAGTCGCCTGGCCAGTCCGTTGATTTGTATATGAAAGACTTCTTCGCAGCGTTCGTCGCGCATGTGATCGGCTGCGGGCACGAACGGCATCGGGTCGACCGGACGAAGCAGCGTAAAGTTCTTTTCCTCCGGCAACTCGAACGAGACGGTCACCGGCGCGGAACCTTGCCGGAGCGTGTTCAGTCCCTGCGTGAAACAAGTGTTTACCAGCCGGTCGTGACGCAGGTAATCGACGTCTATCTCGCCCTCCAGCAGTTTTTCCCGCATCGGGAAGCGTTCGGACTCACCCAGCAGGACGCCGTTTTCGGCAATGAAACTCTTACCGGCAAACACCAGGTCGGTAGTCGATTCGCCGAAACCGGACGAGACATAGACGTATCCTGCAATGCAGTTGGCCGATTGCTGCCTGACCAGTGATTTCAGGTAGTCGTTTTTCCCGATCAGTTCGTTGCTGGCCGAGAGGTTGAACAGGATGTCGGCGCCCTGCATGGCCAGCAGCGCACCGGGCGGAACGGGTGCCCAAAGGTCTTCGCAAATCTCGATGCCGACCGATACCTTCCCGGCCGTAAACAGCAGCTGCGTGGAGATGGGGTAATCCCTGCCACCGATCCCTGCCGTCCCGTTCCGCAATGCAGTGCCCGAAGAAAACCAGCGTTTCTCCTGAAATTCCCTGTAATTCGACAGGTAAGTTTTGGGGACAATGCCGGCAATTTTCCCTTTCTGAAAGACGACTGCCGTGTTGAACAGCCTGTTTTCCGTGAGGAGGGGCATGCCGGCGATGCAGAGCGTTTCGACGTCTTCCGTCCGCCGGACCAGTTCCAGCAATGCCTCTTCCGCATTCCGCAACAGACATTCCTGGGCAAAAAGATCCATACACGTATAACCCGTGACGGCCAGTTCCGGGAAGGCGAGGATTTGAATCCCCCGCACTTCCGCCTTCCGCAGCATCTGTTCCATCTGCCGGACATTGTAATCGCAGTCACCTACCTGCAGGAGCGGAACCGCCGCGCCGACTTTGACGTATCCGTACATAAAATTCAGGTTTTCCGTGCGGTCAGTGTAATCCGGCCTGCAAGATAGCGTTTATGGCCGTCGCTTGCGTCGTAGGGCAGTTCGTAGAG
>JAISWC010000285.1 GCA_031271245.1 Tannerella sp.
TGTGTGTGTGTTAGCAAAATCTGCCACACAGCCAAATATCTTATTGTAAAAAATACAAAAATCCATAACTAAAAGTATTAATTTTTATTTGACGGGGTAAAGATAGTATATTTTTTTGATATAAAAAGATTTTTGCAAGATTTTCGTAAGATTTTTGACATATAATAGCAAAAATATTTTTTCCTTGTTTGCAGGCAGAAAAATCTCTTTCCCGAAGTGGGATTATTGCAATAATTATTTTGTCAAACAGGCAATCAGGTTATGAATAATAAGTGCTTTACGGATGAAACGGCTCGCCATTATTAATGGTGATGTATTTCACGAATGAAACGGCTCACCATTATTAATGGTGATGCATTTCACGGATAAAACGCCTCGCCATTATTAATGGTGACGTATTTCACGAATGAAATGACTCACCATTATTAATGGTGACGCATTTCACGAATGAAACGGCTCGCCATTATTAATGGTGATGCATTTCACGGATGAAACGGCTCACCATTAATAACGGAGGCTGTACGGGAGCAGCCATTGGATGATATATCGCGGGATGGTGCCGGACAATAGATTCACATCTCTGGTTTACGGCCGGTTAAAAATAAAGCCGGGTTTTTGCTTCCGGTAATTTCCGAACATCCGGTCAGAACGGATGAAGAGGGCTTTTGAAACAACTTCTTCCTCGACAGTCCGGGAAGCGGGATTACCTGAAAAATGCAAACATAGTTTTATCATCTGCAAAAATAATATTTGTCCGGCACGTACAAAGTTTTTATTTTTGCACCCGTTATATGCTGAGAATATTCAATTTTTTAATTATAAAGTACTATGATTACCAGAAGAAATTTCATTAAACGAACGTTGGTCGCAGGAGCAGGATGGATGGCCGCTCCGACGATCGTACCCGCATCCGTATTCGGCCCCAATGCCCCGTCGAACCGCATTAACATCGGCGCCATCGGCACCGGGCGCATCTCACGCGACCATGACATGCCGAGCGTATGGAAATACGACCATGCCCGCATCATCGCCGTATCTGATCTGGACACCAACCGGTTGGCTGACGCCAAAAAGTTGGTGGAAGATTATTATTCCAAAAAAACAGGTAAACCTTACAACGGCGTAAGCACATACGAGAACTACGAAGAGCTGCTTGCAAACAAAGACATTGACGCCGTTCTCATAAGCACGCCCGACCACTGGCATGCAAAGAACGCCATCGACGCCGTTCGCGCAGGCAAGGATGTTTACCTGCAGAAACCGACTTCGCTTACGATTGCGGAAGGACGCAAAATGAGCGATGCGGTGAATGCTTCCGGGCGTATCCTGCAGATCGGAAGCCAGCAACGTTCAATGGAGCAGTTCCGCGTAGCCTGCGAACTTGTCCGCAACGGACGGATAGGCCAACTGCAACGGATAGAAATCCGTCTGCCCGGCGACCCTCCGGGCGGTAAAACGGAACCGATGCCCGTGCCCGCAAATCTGAATTACGACAAATGGCTGGGACAAACGCCTTACGTCTATTATACCGAAGAGCGGGTGCATCCGCAGAAAGGATACGGACGTCCCGGCTGGCTGCGTTGCGAACAATTCGGCGCAGGAATGATAACGGGCTGGGGAGTGCACCATTTCGACATCGCCCACTGGGCGATGGACAGGGAATATTCAGGCCCGGTCGAAATCTACGGCAAGGCCGAGTTCTCCGCAGGTGGGCTTTGGGACGTCCATGGCCGCTATGAGACGGAAATGCTTTATGATAACGGCGTCATCGTAACGGGAATAACCGACAACCCCGAAAAACCCAACGGCGTATTTTTCACGGGAACGGACGGCTGGATTTTCGTTAGTCGCGGCGCATACGCAGCTTCGGTAAACGAACCGATAAGCACCACATCGAAAGCTTTACAGGCTTCCGACCCAAAGATACTCTCCCCGCTGACGGACAACGATCCCGTCCGCCTGTACGTAAGTACGGACCATCACGGCAACTGGCTCGAAAGTGTACGGACGCGAAAAATAAACATTACGCCCGCCGAAGTCGCCCACCGTTCCTGCACATCATGCCTCCTCCAGCACATTGCCATGAAACTGAACCGGAGGCTTTACTGGGATCCCGTACAGGAACGTTTCAAAAATGACGATGAGGCCAACGCCATGATAGCGCGCCCACACCGGCCGCCGTATAACTTTTAATTTCATAAAAAGATGAGAAATCTTATCATTTCACTGATAGGCGTCCTTGCCATAAACGCCGGAGCGGCCGGCAAGATTAAAATAACCGTTCAGGCCGGAGCGTACGACCGGACGGACTGTATCGTGTCGGCCGATGTTTCCGCCCTTAACCTGCGTGGGTCTTCCGTCGTTGAGCTATTCGAAACTACCGGCAAACAGAAAAAATCCGTACCGTGCCAACTCGTGACGGAACAGGGAAAAACGCCTCTCTTGTATTGGATACTCGACGGCAAGACCGCTGCCGGCAGCGCCCGGACTTTTGTTGCCGAAAAGGTAAAAAAGAAAAATAACGGCGGCCTGATGCAAGTGGAGGACAACCAAAAGGCGTTGATACTAAAAAAAGGGAATCAAAACATCCTTCAATATAATTACGCGCACGTCGAACCGCCCGCCGGCGTAGACAAATCGTACGGCAGGAGCGGCTTTATCCATCCGGCTTATTCCCCCGGCGGTAATATCCTGACAACGATACAACCTAAAGATCATTACCATCATTACGGGATATGGAACCCGTGGACGAGAGTGCTGTACGACGGAAAAATGTACGACCTCTGGAACATCGCGGACAAACAGGGAACCGTGCGGGCAAAAGATATTGAAGTTACGTACCGGGGAAATATTTTTGCCGGATATGCGGCGAATCTTGATCATTACATCTTCACGTCGGGGGAAGAAATAGTGATTATGAACGAGTGCTGGAAAGTCAGGGCATGGAACGTACCGGAAGGATTCCTTTGGGATTTCGAGTCGCATCTGTACCCCTCGACGCCGTTGCCGGTATTGTTGAAAGAATACCGTTACGCCGGTTTCGGATACCGCGCTACGGAAGACTGGACGAAAGAAAATTGCGAGATGCTCACCTCCGAAGGCAAAACACGACAGCAGATAGACGGCTCTACTGCACGCTGGATTTTCATTACGGGCGCGACGGGGACCGGACGTTCGGGATTGCTTTTCATGGGACATCCCGGAAATTACAATTCCCCCGAACCGTTGCGTATCTGGGATGAGAATGCAAACGGAGGCAGAGGCGACGTGTTCATCAATTTCGCGCCGACGAAAAACAGAGACTGGGAACTTAAACCCGGCGAGCGTTATCTGCTGCGCTACCGGATACTGTCGTACGAAGGTGAAATGACAAAAGAAAAGGCAGACCGGCTGTGGAATGACTTTGCTTATCCGGTGACTGTCGTGATAGATAATTAACTTCATATTTTACATAAAATCATGTACAAACAACAGAATAAATACTTACTTGTTGCCCTGTTATTACTGGGGGTTTGCGGGTTGCCGGCCCGTGGGAAAAACATTTCGGCGACTAAAACCGGCAACCGGATTGACGTTACGATCGGGAATACGTTTTTTACAAGCTATCATTTTGCGGACAACGAGAAATATCCGTTCTTTTATCCCGTAAACGCTCCTGTTTCCGGGAATAGTGTTACTTCTTTGCGCAATGGCGAATATCCGCATCACAGTTCCCTGTTTTTCGGCTGCGACAGGGTGAACGGGGGTAATTACTGGCAGGAAGGGCTGGAACGCGGACGCATCGTCTCCATCGGAGCGCGTATTATTGAAGGGCAAGGTGAACGGGTCGTTATCGAAGACGAATGTATCTGGAAACGCCCGGATGCTCCTTCGCCGATTATAGACCGGAGGAAAATCCTTATCTCGGCGCCGTCGGACAGCCTCTTCGTGATAGATTTCGACATAGAAATGGAAATGTTGACGGACGTTACCATTTTAAAGACGAACCACTCGCTTTTCAGCGCCCGTATCGACCCGGCCCTGAGCGTCAAACAGGGAGGCGCCATGATAAATTCCGCAGGCAGGGAAGGCGAAAAAGCCACCTTCGGGGAGGCTTCCCCGTGGATAGACTGTTACGGCACGCGCAGGACAGGCGTTGAAGGAATCGCCATCATGCAGCATCCTTCCAATAAATGGTACCCTTCGCCATGGTTTACGCGCGATTACGGGTTCATCTCCCCTACACCGATGTACTGGCCGGAAGATGACAAAGCGACACAACTGAAAAAAGGCGAGGTCATACGGCTCCGCTACCGTGTGCTTGTCCACATCGGAAACGTTAAGGAGGCAGGAATAGCACAGGCATTTGAAAAATATAAAAACGAATAAATTCAATTATGAACATAGACTTAAAAGGTAAAGTCGCCGTCGTTACAGGTGGTACGGGCGTACTTGGAGGCAGTATCTCCAAAAGCTTAACGGAAAACGGCGTGAAAGTAGCGATAATCGACATCGCGCCGGAAGCTACGGAAAACAAAGTGAAGGAACTGGGCGGTTTCGGGGATGTGATGGGAATCATCTGTAATGTCTTGAAAAAAGAAGACCTGGAAAGCGCACGCGAACAAATCCTCCGTAAATGGGGACGTATCGACATCCTGGTAAATGCCGCAGGAGGTAATCTGCCGGGCGCTACGCTGGCGGAAGACCAGACTGTTTTCGATATGAAAATAGAAGACTTCAATAATGTCACGAACCTGAATATGAACGGGACCGTATATC
>JAISWC010000290.1 GCA_031271245.1 Tannerella sp.
ACGGAACCTGCACGGCGTTGAGCCGTATGTTGCGCCACATCCGGAACGAACATTCATCCGCAGGAAAGGAGAAGCCGTCGCGAAAACTGCTGATTCGCAGGTATTACGCAGCCGCCGCCGTGGTACTCGCGCTGCTGATTGCCGGTTACCGGTTTGCTACCCACCCGTTTGTGACCGGCGAAAAAGAACCCGTTGTCCATAACCGCCTGATTACAGCCAGCGGCAGCAAGGGGAAATTCGTCCTGCCGGATGGCAGCGTCGTATGGCTGAACGCCGGGAGCATGTTGACTTACCCGGAAACATTCGGGGAAACGGAACGGCGGGTGCAACTGGACGGCGAAGGCTATTTCGAAGTCGCCGGCAACCGGGCGCGGCCGTTTATCGTCCGTTCCGGCAACCTGGAGGTAAAAGCGCTGGGGACGGCGTTCGACATCTCCCGGTATCCCTTCCGGCACAAAATGGAGGTCGTGCTGCTGGAGGGATGCGTCGAGGTGACTTCGCCGGCAATTGAACAGGGCGTCACCCTCTCTCCAAACCAGCTGCTGGAACTGGCCGACGACGGAACGCTCCGTATCCGGGAGACAAAAGCCCGGATGCACGCGGGCTGGATAAAAGACCGGCTTGTGTTTGACAACGACCGCCTGTCGGACATCATCATCAACCTGGAGGGTTGGTATTGCATGGACATCGAATGTCCGCCGGCGTTTGCCGAAGATACGCGGATGTCGTTCACCGTCGACGCAGAAAGCATACAGGAAATACTGCGGGCCATGAGCCTTGTCATACCCGTCACCTGGTCGGTCACCGACAGTGTGGCGACAATTTTTCCCAAATCTACGAAATATAAACCTTTAAAAAGTAATTACAAATGAAACATGTAACTTAATGCAACTCTTACGGTGAAATTCGTGCGGATGTGCTTACGACCGTCCGCCGGCGAATGTGGTGGGCCCCTTTTTACCCGGCGGGTGAAAAGTAAAATTATCTTATACCCGCTTTGGATGGAATACCGTTCAGGCGCTTAAACAAATCAATATCATCTCCCGGCATGGGAAAAATTTAATTTCAAAAACAGGAAAAGTATGAAGATTTTTAGATGGAATGGCACGCCATTCCGGTTGTTGACAACCAAAAACCGGCGCAGGACAAGTATCCTGTGCCTCCTGCTCACCGCGGCGCTGTTTAAAATAACTGCGGTTGAGACGCACGAACAGAACAGTAAAATCACGCTCAAGATGAAGGATGCTTCCATCAAGGACGTCCTGAAAGAAATCGAAAAACGGAGCGATTATACGTTCTTCTATAGTGATCAGGCCCTGGAGGATATGGAACGAAGGGTTAACCTTGATGTTACGAATACGGAAATAAAGGACGTTTTGGCCGGCATCCTCCCGGGCTGCACGTATGAAATGGATCTGCGGCGGATTATACTGATCCCCCGTACGCCGGAAGAGACGCAGCAGGACGGTAAACGTGTGGCGGGCGTGGTAACGGATGATACCGGCGAGCCTTTGGCCGGAGTTAATATCTCGATTAAGGGGACAAATACCGGCGTTATCACGGATGCCGGCGGGCAATACGCTATCATCGTCCCGGACGGCAATGCCGTCCTGGCGTTTTCATTCATCGGCTTTGCCACCCGTGAAACCACGGTCGGGAACAGGACCGTGATCGATATATCACTGGATGAAGATACCCGGATACTCGAAGAAGTCGTAGTCGTGGGATACGGCCTGCAGAAGAAGGTGAACCTGACCGGCGCCATTTCGACGGTGGACATCAAGCGGCTGGAGAACCGTCCGCTCACCAATGCCACCCAGGCGCTGCAAGGCGTACAGGGCGTGTACGTGAACCAGGCCGGTGCGCAGCCCGGCGTCGACGGGGCGACTATCCGCGTCAGGGGACAGGGTACGCTGAACAACAACGATCCGCTGGTGCTGGTCGATGGTATTGAATACAAGCTGGAGGCGATCAATCCCAACGACATTGAGAGTATTTCCGTCCTGAAGGATGCCGCTTCGTCGGCTATCTACGGGTCGAGGGCGGCCAACGGGGTCATCCTCGTGAAGACCAAAAGCGGAAAGAAAGGCGCCTTTACGGTGGACTACAACAATTATTTCGGTATCCAGCAGGCCACCTACCTGCCGAAGTTCGTCTATGACCCGATCCTGTTCATGGAGACGCGAAACCAGGCACAGTTGAACGAAGGGAAGCTGGTGCCCGACTATACGCAGGCCGTGATCGACGAATACCGGGAGGGAATGAAGACCGACCCGTACACTTATCCCGTGAACAACTGGCTGGACATTATGTACAACGATGCTTTCATCATGGAGCATAACCTCCGTTTCGCCGGCGGTGACGACAAGTACAGCTATTCCCTTTCCCTGGGTCAAGGCTCGCAGGACGGGGTGCTACGCGGCACCAATTCAAACAAATATACGCTGGGCATGAATACCTCGGCGCAGATCAACAGCCGCCTGAAAATCGGATTCAACCTCCACGGACATTACCAGGTTTACGACGAACCCGTAGCCGGCGTCGCCAACCTGGTAGAGATGACCTACAAGGCACAGGCCTTCTATCCCACCTACCTCCGCGACGGACGCTATGCCGATACCTTCATCCGCACGCCCGGACACAATATCTACCGCCATCCGCTCGCCCTGGCTGACGAAGGCGAAAATAAACATACGGGACAGCGGCTCCTGGCCAACCTCTCGGCAGCGTACAAACTGCCGTTCAATATTGTTTACAACCTGCACGCCGGCCTGTCGAAATATGATTACCTGCGTACCCGCTTCGCGCCGGATATTTATGAGTATCAAGTAAAGACGGAAGCCCCCGTGCGTGTGGTTTACGACGGGGTGAATACGCGCCATGTACGCAAGGACGATAATAACAACCTCAACAAGACGATCTACAACACGCTTGAATGGGGACAGTCGTTCAATGCCGCCGCACACGAGGCCAAACTCTTGTTAGGATATAGCTATGAAGACTTTTTTGCGTCGAATTTTTATGCCCAGCGCGAGGGATACCTTGGCAATGATCTGTATGAATTAAATGCCGGTTCGAACAACCCGTCCGTCGGAGGCACTTCGAGCAAGTCCGTCCTGATGTCATATTTCGGGCGTGCCAATTATGGATACCGCGACCGCTACCTGCTGGAAGCCAACTTCCGTTACGACGGCTCGTCGCGCTTCGCCCGCGGGAACCGCTGGGGCCTGTTTCCTTCCTTCTCCGGCGGATGGCGCCTGAGCGAAGAGTCGTTCATGGAAAACGTCGACTGGGTAAACAACCTCAAACTGCGGGTGTCCTGGGGACAACTGGGGAATGAGCGCATCGACCTGTTCCGCTACGTCGACCTGATGGCAACGGGATATAACTACCCCTTCAACGGCACCGTAACCTCCGGTATGGCCGTGGCTGCCTACAACGACCCCAATATCACGTGGGAAACGACGACGATGAGCAACGTTGGCCTGGACGCCATGCTGTTCGGCGGGAAACTGGATTTCTCGTTCGAGCTTTTCAACAAGCGTACCACCAACATCCTGCGCGAAGTGGCACTGCCCTCCCAGGTCGGTAACCTGACCGGGCCGATACAGAACATCGGAACGGTCGATAACAAAGGCTTCGAAGTCGGGTTGACCTTCCGCGAGCAGTTTCACGGACTGAGGTACGAACTGTTCGGCAACCTGACGCACCTGGAAAATGAAATCGTTGACCTGAAGGGACAGACCATCATCGACGGGATGTTTATCCTGAAAGAAGGGTATCCCATCGACTCGTATTACATGCTGCATGCAACGGGCATTTTCCAGTCGCAGGACGAAATCGACAGCAGTCCGGTGCAGACGGCCGCTACCAAGCCCGGATACCTGAAGTTCGAAGACACGAATAATGATGGCAAAGTGACGGAAGATGACCGGCAGATACGGGGTGGCGTGATTCCCAAATTCACGTACACCTTCGGGCTGAACCTCGCGTACGGGCCGTTTGATTTGAACGCCTTTTTCCAGGGTGTGTCGGACGTTTATACTTACGGCGACCGTATCGGGGCGACGCCCCTGTGGTTCGGCTGCGGACTGCCGGAAGCCTGGGTGACGGATTCGTGGACGCCCGAACGGGGCACTTCGGCCACGCTGCCGATCATCACGACCTACGAAGGGGCACTGAACGAGAATTTCCGTACGAACGACTTCTGGCTGCGCGATGCGTCGTACCTGCGCTTAAAGAACGTGCAGTTGACGTATTCCCTGCCGCACCGGTTGACGCAGAAGACTGGCTTTGTCAAAGGCCTGCGCGTTTTCGTAAATGCACAGAACCCCTTTACCTTTTCAAAAATGAAAGACTTTGATCCCGAAAAGAACCTGAAGGGAACTACCTGGTACGCCTTTCCTTCCGTCAAGACTTTTACCGGCGGTTTAAATATTACATTCTAAAAAATAACACCTATGAAACGAATTGGAAATTACATATTATACCTGGGAATCGTATCCCTGTTGCTGCTTACGGCCTGTGAGAGTTTGCTGGACGTAGATCCGTCGGACAAGTATTCCACCGACACGTTCTGGAAAACGGAAGAACACGCCAAGGCCGGCCTGTCCGGCTGCTACCGCGCCCTCCATCCCTGGCGGGCTGTTCATTTCTATGAATTTGACATGATCACCGCCAACGCGATGCCTTACAACGAGGCGAATGGAACGCAGGCGATCGGGAAGGGCGAACACCTTTCCATCACTCCCCTGATTGCTACGCTCTGGGATAACTGTTATACCGGTATCGGGCGTGCGAATACGTTCCTCGACCATATCGACGGCGTCGTGATGGCCGACGACCTGCGCAACCGGATGACGGGCGAAGCGAAATTCCTCCGCGCCTTTTTCTACCTCAACCTGGTGGACAAGTTCGGGGGCGTTCCCCTGATTACCGAGACGCCGAATGCCGCGAATCACGCTACCCTGCCGCGGGACACGAAGGAGGCCGTGGTCGAACAGATCCTGAAAGACCTGACGGAAGCGGCGCCCGTGTTGCCGAATACGTATTCGGGAAGCGACCTGGGGCGGGCGACCAAAGGTGCGGCGATGGCCTTGAAGGCGCGGACGCTCCTCTATAACGAACGCTGGAGCGAGGCGGCCGAAACTGCTAAGGCGGTGATGGACCTGAACGTCTATTCGCTGTTCGGCGATTACCGGTATTTTTTCAGCGAAGCCAACAAGCATAACGAGGAGGTGATATTCAACGTCGAATCGTCCCTGCCGGATTTCCAGACGACGAACGACCAGGATATTTTCCGCCTGAACCGTCCGGCGCCCTTGAAGGAACTGGTCGACAAGTACCAGATGACCGACGGGAAACCGATTCATGAATCGACGCTTTATGACCCGGAAAAACCTTATGAAAACAGGGATCCGCGCCTGCATTATTCCATTACGGTGATCGGCTATCCGTATAACGGGAAACTGATTACCAAACAGGATGTCATGACGACCGGTTTCGGGACGAAGAAATATACGACTTACAGGGACGACGTGGAGATCCCGCTCGTGGAACGTTCGGCCTTTAACGCTATCCTGATTCGCTACGCCGAAGTCCTGCTTACCTACGCCGAAGCCCGCAACGAAGCTTCCGGCCCCGACGCCTCCGTCTACGACGCAATTAACCAAGTGCGTGGCAGGAAAGGTGTTGCCATGCCGGAGGTGCAGCCGGGACTGACAAAGGAACAGTTGCGCGAAGCCATCCGCCTGGAACGGCGGATCGAACTGGCGCTGGAGGGCCTGTATTATTCCGACATCCTCCGCTGGAAGACGGCCGAGGTGGAAAATAGCGGTACGATGCACGACGCAGACGGTATTGACATCGTGATCCGTAACTTCCGCCCCGACCGCGATTATCTCTGGCCAATACCTTACAACCAGACGTTGCTTAACCCGAACCTTGTCCAGAATCCTAACTGGGATTGAACGCCGGTTTGCAACATGGAACGATTCAATGCCTGCGAAGGATAATTTAAAGGGTTGCATGAGTGCCGGGACGTTTGCTGCAAAGGAGCATTTCGTCCCGGCGTTTCCGGGACGCCTGCTGCAGGAAGATCATCCCGCAACGGGGGGTGCGGCGCGTGTGCCGGGGCTACGGGTGCCGTGCGGGTGCGGCGCGGAAAGCATGCCACGAATGTTTTTGGCCTCTCCGGGAGTCGGAAATTGCTTGCCACAGTGTGGCAAGTTCTTTCCGGATTCGCAAGTCGTTTGCCACAGTGTGGCAGATCCTTTCCGGATTTGGAAGTCGTTTGCCACAAAAGTTTTTACCCTCCCGGAGCTTCAAAGAACGTTTGCCACAGTGTGGCAAAGCCTTTCCGGATTCGAAAATCGCTTGCCACAAAAGTTTTTACCCTTTTGGAGCTTCAAAAAGCGCTTGCCACAGTGTGGCAAACGTTTTCCGGAGTTGAAAATCATTTGCCACAATGATATTTTCCGTTTCGGAAAGTCAAAAGGCGTTTGCCACAATGTGGCAACACGTTCGGAAACCCGCGGGAGGTTTGCCACAAAGAAATACCATTTCATTGGGGAGCAAGATACTGACGGCCCGGATTGTTTCACCCAAGTTTGCGACAATTTGGATTGAAGTGCAGTCAAATAATATACCCTTTTAAATTCCCGCTTGCGTGAAATCCGGTTTTTTTATGTAAATTTGGAGCGTTTTTATGGATATATTAAAGACTTTCCTTTAAGAATTTAGGAATTAAGAATAATGATAAAAATAAACAGAATGGATTCAAAACTTGTTTTTCTCGCCGCACTTGGCGGTTTTCCGGCGGCGGCATCTGCTGCCGGGCATATCAATTTTGTCGTCATAAACCTCGACGACGTGGGTTATGGCGACTTCTCCTGCAATGGCGCTTACGGTTACCGGACGCCGAATATCGACCGGATG
>JAISWC010000105.1 GCA_031271245.1 Tannerella sp.
GGACGACGTGCAGCTGACCGGCAGCCCGGCCACCTTCGATCTGCCGGTGATGGGCGGAAACCTGGACGGTACACAGAATATGATTCAGGTCGTCAATCCATATCTGGCATATCTGAACGTGTCAAAGTTCCTGGCAGGCAACTACCCGAAACTGGCAGCAGGCGGTTATTTGATATGGGACGGCCGCATGGAAGAAGGATTCGAGGCCGTCAAGTTCAAAGATACCGACCCCGAAAAGGGGGGAACGTGGTATATCTACACGAATCCCGTATTGTCTTCCACACCGGAATATATTCCGCCGCTGCAGTCGTTCTTCGTGGACAAGGGCCAACAGGAAGTTTACTCGGTAAAGATGTCTCCGGAATGGACGACGACGGCGCCTCCGGGTCTGACTGCGGGGTCGGGGTACCGTTTGCGGTCGGCGGAAGCGGCGGAGTCAGGCGTGCTACGTATCCGTGCCTCGCAGAGCAACCGGACGGGTTATGCGGCGCTGCATTTCGATCGGAATGCCTCGCCGGAATACAACAGCCGCGAAGACGTGCGGGCGCTGTTTTACGACCAGAACCCGCTGACGGTCTATGCGCTGACGGCGCTCGGCGAGCCGCTGGCCATCCATGCCAACGGCGATTTCCAGTCGCAAACCACCGGACTGGGGTTGCGCATCCGGAACGCGGGCGAAGTGACGCTGACCTTCTCGGGCATGGAACGCTTCGGTCACGACGTTTTCCTGCTGGACAGGGAAAAGAATCTGACCGTCAGCCTGCATGAAACGCCGGAATATACCTTCACCGTCACCAAGCCGTCCATTGCCGCAGCCGTCGAAATCAACGACCGTTTCGCTCTGCGGATGCAGTATACGGGCGTGTGGAACGAACCGGTGGAAGTCCGCCCGGAGGCGCTGACGGCAACTTCGCTGAACGGCGAAATCCATGTGCGTTCGACGGGGGGCCTTATCCGCGAACTGCAGGTATACAACCTCGCCGGAGCGCTGATCTACGCCACCGCCGCGGCCGCAACGGAATACCGCATCCCGGCCGAACGCGGACAGGTTTACATCGTCAAGGCGAAAATCAACGGAACAGCGGAAACGAAAAAAGTGATGGTCTGGGATTAGGGATGAAGTATGAGGTATGAAGTATGAAGTATGAGGTATGAACGGTGAGACATGAGTGACGTAGCAGAGACGCCATGCATGGCGTCTCTGCTATCATCCATCATTCATCATTTACCCGGGAACCTTATTTAATGACCAGTTTATGCACATCCGTGCCTTTGGCCGTCTGCACTTTAAGCAGATAGAGACCCCGGGGAAGGGAATAAACCGCGACGGTTGCCTGCCGTCCGACCGTCTGCCGCCCGACGATCCGGCCCGACAGGTCGACAAGCGTGGCTTCCGCCGTCTCCGCATCCTCCAGCGTAACCGTCACGTAATCCGTCGAGGGATTGGGATAGACGGCCGACGAACGGCTCCGTTCGGGAAGAATCACCGGCGTGGCTCCGTCCGCCAGATAGACATGGCGGTAGGTGTCCGACCACAGAACTGTATAGCCCCCGTCGCCACCCGGTTTTTTCGCCGTTTCGGCAATGACGTTTCCCCGCTCGTCATAAAGCGTTTCGATCAAGTAGTCAATCCCGGTGGGTGTCAAATAAGTTTCGGTATGCATGTTTGCGCCGTAGGTGATTACGCTCCGTTCACGCATGACCCATTCACCCTCCGTTTCGCCACCTGTAAATGTATAGACGTCGTGCCCGACAAGACGGGAGGAACCGTCATATTGCAGTTCATGACGCTTGATTGCTTTCAGTCCGTCTCCGTAGGGAATGGAATCCATGACCACGGTGGGATTTCCTCTTCCGTCGTATTCGACGGTGGACGCAAATTGATTTAACTCCCATTCGCCGTCGCCGCCGGGAAAGTACAAAGCTGTCCTGACGGGCTGGCCGTTTGCGTTATAACGGGTGACGGCCCTGGAATATCCAAACCAGTCATCGCCGTAAAACTTATAGTAGGAAATGCCTTCCCCTGTGAAGAATCCGTCTTCGTAAGTATACGTATATTCTATCTTGAGGGCATCGTTCACGAGTCCGTCGCGGTCGTAATCCGTATAGCCTTCTTCCAATACCACCCGGCCTTCTTCGTCGTACCTGATGGCCATCCGCCTGTGCAATGCTCCGCTGTAATAGGTATACGTGGAATCGGGCAGATTGTCAACCGTTCCCACCCGCAGGGTTATTCCGTTCATCACCGACGAACGGTCCGTCCATAACATGGATGCTTTCCCTGTTCTGCCGTTTTCCGGAACCTGTGCCGGTAACAGCCAGGGAAGCATACTCAATAACAGTATAAACTTTTTCATATCGCTAATATTTAAATAAAAACCAATGTCTTCTACAATTGTACAAACGTACATATAAATTTTGAGATAGACCGTGTACCCCCGCACAAAATTCCGGACATACTTTCATTCTTCATACATCATAAACGTGTCGGCGTCTTTCCACACGGGGAATTTGGCGCGCAGCGATTCGAGGGGTGATTTTTCCAGCGTGCAGGTGAGGAGTATTTCTCTGGTATTGCCGGCGTCTGCCAGTTTCCCGCCCCGGGGGGAATAGACGGCCGATCCACCGTGATAGGCGAGTCCCGCGCCGTCGATGCCGGTGCGGTTGACGCCGCAGACATACGCCTGGTTTTCCAGCGCCCGGGCGGGGAGCAGCGCTTGCCACACGTCGCTGCGCGCGGAAGGCCAGTTGGCGGAATAGAGAAGCAAGTCGTATGCGTTGGCGACGTTGCGGCTCCAGACCGGGAAACGCAGGTCGTAGCACACCAGCGGACAGATGTTCCATCCGAGGTAGGGGACAATCAGGCGTTTCACGCCGGCTTCGATGCAGCGGTCTTCGCCGCCCATGCGGAAGAGGTGGCGCTTGTCGGCATACAGGGCATCGCCTTCGGGCGTGACGAAAAATGCACGGTTGTAGCATTTCCCGTTTTCCGCGGCCATGAAACTGCCTGCAAGGGCGGTACGATATGTTTTTGCCCACTGCCTGAGTGTGGCGACCGTCTCACCGTCCACGGGGTCTGCCAGTTTCGGATCGCGTATGGAGCCGGTGGTGAACAGTTCCGGCAAAACGGCCAGGTCGGTCCGGCCGTCCATCCGGCGAAGCAGCGCGCCAAAGTGCGCCAGATTGGCGGCGCGGTCTTCCCACACGATGTCTGTCTGGATGATGCCGATGCGCAGGCTGCTTTCGTTCATCTTTGCAGGGTTGCGTTACAGTTCGCCGAAACGGTCCCGGTGCCGTCCCCTCATGCCCCTGTAATAGGAGCGGATGGTTTGGATGTCCGCATCGGCATTGCCGGTCGGATAAAACAGGTTGCCGATGCCCAGTTCCTTTCGTCCGTAGTCGATGTAGGCCATCTGGATGGGTACCTGCGCCTTGAGGGCGATGTAGTAGAATCCCCGTTTCCATTCGTTCACCCTGCGCCGCGTACCTTCGGGCGTAACTACCAGCCAGAACGACTTCCGCCGCTTAAATTCCCCGGCCAACTGTTCGGTTCTGGACATATTTTTTCTGCGGTTGACGGGAATGCCTCCCATTATCTTGAACAGGAATCCCAGCGGGGGGAAAAACCATTCCTTTTTAATCAGGAAATTCGCCTGTCGCCCGACGGCTGCGCTGAACAACTGTCCCACCAGGAAATCGAAATTGCTGGTGTGCGGCGCCAGACAAACCACGCATTTAGGTACATTTTCTCCCGAAGGGCCGAGCTTCCATCCCAGCAGGCTCAACAGCCATCTGCAAAAAGACTTTCTCATGACCGTCTCCTCCCGAAGGGGTTACCGGCCGTTTCCTTTTTCTTTTCGTTTCTCGTCATAGGTTTCCTTGCTTGTTTCGAAATTACAGGCGACAAAGTTAATGAATAATTCCGGGCATTTCAAATTCTCCTCCGTATCGGGTGCATCTCTCTTGTGCCTTCTCTGTATCTCTCTCTGTGGAACCGTCTTTCTTACACGGAGAAAGCATATAGGATATGGCGAAACCTTATAATGTTTGGCAAAATCTTATGCGTTTTTTTCGGGAAAAACATCTTTCGGTCACCTCTTTTCTTCATTTTCACCTTTCAATTTTCGATTTTCAACTTTCTGCGCAGTTCGATGCGGAAGGTGGTGCCTTTGCCGATTTCCGAGTTTTTGACGTAGATTTTCCCGCCGGGATAGGATTCCACGATGCGGCGTACCAGCGACAGTCCCAGTCCCCAGCCGCGTGCCTTGGTCGTGTATCCGGGCATGAAGACGGTCTTGAATTTGGACTTGGGGATTCCTTTGCCCGTGTCCGTCACGTCGACAAGGATTTTTCGCCCTTTCCCGCCGACCCGGAAGGTAATGCTGCCCTGGCCGTCCATCGCGTCCACCGCATTTTTCGTCACGTTCTCGATCACCCACGAAAACAGCGCCTCGTTCATTAACGCCAGCAGGGGCTGAGCGGAAAATTCCGCCGACATCCTTACCTTCGGCGACACGCGCGACTCCATGTAGGTATAGGCCGAACGGACGGCTTCGTTGATGTTCAGCGACACAATGTCCGGGTTCGACCCGATTTTGGAGAATCGCTCGGCGATGACCTCCAGCCGTTTCACATCCTTCTCCATTTCCGTGAGGTAGGCGGCGTCGACCGCTTTCGTTTTCAGGTATTCCACCCAGGCTATCAGCGACGAAATCGGCGTGCCCAGCTGGTGGGCCGTTTCCTTCGACAGGCCTACCCAGACCTTGTTTTGCTCCGCTTTCTTCGTGCTGGCCAGCGCCAGGAAGGAAATCATGATAAACACGGCGATGACCAGCAGCTGTATGTAGGGATAGAGCAGCAGCCGCTTCAGGATGACCGAGTCGTCGTAGTAGAGGTATTGATAGGTATTGTCGCCGAAGTCGAGGGAAAACGGCGGATTTTTTGCCTTGAATTCCCGGACTTTCTTTTGCAGGAAAAGCTCCGGATTTCGGTCGGGCACGTTGATGTTGTTGTAGCTGACTATGTTTCCCCGGTCGTCGCAGCAAATGACCGGAATCGTCGTGTTGCTTTCCATTACTTTCCAAATCAGGGAGATCTGGCCTGTCTGCGTCGAATCGTCGAGGATGAACAGGCGCTGAGCTTCTGTCCAGACCTCCATTCTCTGGCGTTCCTCCTCCGCGAGTTTCTTGATGAGCGAATCCGAAACAACGACCGATACAATGGCGATCAGCATCGCTACAATGATAAAGATATATTTCAGATACTGTCTCGAATCATACCACCGAATCATACTTCTTCCCTGCATAAAATTACTTCAAAGGGGTGTACGGCAATATCATCAAATGAAGCGACATTGTCTACAACCCGCGGATTTCGTCTGCCGTCAAGCCGGTCAGTTCGATGA
>JAISWC010000127.1 GCA_031271245.1 Tannerella sp.
GACTTCGGTTGAAAAAGGACAGACGCAAAACTTCCGTGCGACCGTGAATGGGACAAACAACCCGTCACAAGCGGTGACGTGGAGTGTCAATTCGACGAAATCGAGCATTTCTTCTTCAGGAGTGCTATCGGTTGGTTCGGAAGAAACAGCTTCTGCGTTGACGGTAACGGCTACTTCGGTTGCCGACCCGAGCCAAAGAGGAACTGCCACGGTAACGAGTGTGTCACCACCACCAGCGACGGTAACTTCGGTTTCAGTGTCTCCCTCTTCGACTTCGGTTGAAAAAGGACAGACGCAAAACTTCCGTGCGACCGTGAATGGGACAAACAACCCGTCACAAGCGGTGACGTGGAGTGTCAATTCGACGAAATCGAGCATTACCCCATCTGGGGTTTTTGACGGTTGGTTCGGGAGAAACAGCTTCTGCGTTGACGGTAACGGCTACTTCGGTTGCCGACCCGAGCCAAAGAGGAACTGCCACGGTAACGGTAAAAGAAAAAATCCCTGACGCCAACGAAGTTGTCGAGGGTAACAATGTAAAAATCTACGGAGTGAGCGGGTCTCTCATCGTAGAAAAGGTCGTTGAGAGGACGACCGTAGAGGTATATGATTTCTGCGGAAAACTTGTTTTCAAACAAACGATTTCCGGAGATGTCACACTATATCTCCCTGCGGGAATTTATGTCGCGATAGCGACAAACCTACAGGGGAACGTAAGGCAAAAAATAACAATTAAATAAAAAACTTCCGGTTCGCATTTTGAATTGAGAATTGAGAATGAATATTTGAATGGAGAATTGAGAATTGAGAATTGAGAATGAAAAATAGAGAATAGAACGGCGTGAAAGCACTATTTGAATTGAGAATTGAGAATGAAAAATGGAGAATGGAGCGGCGTGAAAGTGCTAAAATAACATTCTTCTCATTCTCAATTCTCAATTCTCAATTCTCCATTCCTCTCTTCTAACACGCTACAGCGCAATTGGTTTGCCGTTGTAGAAGTCGAGAATCTTTGCGCGGAAGATGAAGTTGTACTTCGCCTGCACCTGTTGGGAAAGGCTTTGGGCATACTTTGTCCGGGCCTCGCCGTACTCGAAGACGGAGCTTTTCCCCGCCGAATAACGTTCTTCGGCGTAGGTGAAGGCTTCCCTGCCGGCCTCGACCGCTTTCCCGGAAGCAACGTACTGTTCCTGCGCAGCCGCGGCATTGAAGTAAGCCTGCTGAATCTCCTTGTACAACGCTTTTTTGGCGCTTTCCATCATCAGTTCGCGACTGACAATGGCCACGCGCGCCGAACGCACACTGTTGCGCACCTCGAAACGGTTGAATATCGGGATGGTCAGGGTCAGGCCGACGGTCTTGCGTTCGTTCTGGCGCAGCTGGTCGCCAAAGGGAATGTTGGCCAGGTCTTCGCTTCCCGAATAGCGGTAGTAGCCGTTGCCGTAGCTGGCGTTCAGGTTCAGTTTGGGGTAGTAGCCCGACTGCGCCACCCTGAGCGTCTTCTTCTGGCTTTCGAGCAGGTATTCCTGTTCCCTGATCTGCGGCTTGACGACCACGGCGTTTTCGTAGATGTGTTCCGGAGGAAGCAGGCTGGCGGCCAGTTCGGCAATCGGGTCGCCGATTTCCGGCGCCGAGATGTCGAAGTCGCTGCCGAAATGCTCCAGTTCGAGCGACTGCGCCAGGTCGAGCAGTGCGAGGCTGACGTTGTTGCGCGCTTCGGTCAGGGTGGCTTCGTCCTTGGCCTGCTGCGCCCGGATATCGTAGAGTTGCGAGGCGGGCGCCTTGCCGGCGTTGACAAGCGCTTCGGTCCGGCGCACCTGCTCGGCCGTGAGGGCGACCTGCAATTCGGCAATATGCCGTATCTCCCTGTTGTACAACACTTGCAGGAAATAGGAGGCCACGCCGACGGCCAAGTCTTCCCTGGCTTTGTTGAGCGCCTCGACAGCCGCCCGGAGGTTGAGCCGGCGGGCAGCAATGTCGTTCGGGATGCGGAAGCCGTCGAACACGGGCATGCTCATTTGCAGGGAGGCGGAGGAGTTGGCCGAGTTGCGGTCTACGATGAGGCCGTCTTTCGAGGGCGAGCGTCCGAAGTCGAAGTTCTGGCCGACGCCGGCGTTCAGGTTGGGCAGCCAGCTGTTCCGGCTCGTGTTGAGTTCGATCTCGCGGGCGGCCTGTTCCTGTTCGCCCTGCTTGATCCGGATATTGTGTTCAAGGGCGTGACGGATACAGGATTCCAACGTCCACGGCTGCTGTGCTCCGGCCGAAAGGCAGAGCGCCGGGAACAGGCTTGCCGCGAACAGTCGTCTGATGATTCTTTTCATAAAGTTGTGTCTGTTTTCGGGTGATTATTTCTTCCGTTTCGGGTCGATGACGGAACCGCGTATCCTGTCCGCGGCCGACAGACCGTCTTTGATTTCAATCTTGACGCCGTCGCTCAGGCCGGTTTGCACCTGTCGGCGCTCAAAGACCTGTTCCGGCGTCTCTTCCTTGAGCAGATAGACGAAGGCCGAATCGCCGTGAAACTCGACCGTGCTTTCGGGAATGGTTATGACGTCTTCGGCGCGCTTGAGCACGATCTCGGCATTGGCGCTGTATCCGGCGCGGATGAACGAGCCTTCGGGGATCGTCACCGCCGCCTTGATTTCAAACTGGATGGCGCCGTTTTTCTCCACGCCCTTGGGCGAGACGTATTCCAGCACGGCCTGAAACGACTGATTCTCCAGTGCGCCGATGGTCAACTTGATGGGCATGCCTTCGCGGATGCGGCCGATTTCCGTTTCGTCGACGTTGCCGCGGAAAATCATGTCGCTCATGTCGGCCACGGCGGCAATGGTGGTCCCGTCGTTGAAGTTGTTGCTCTGGATGACGGAGTTACCCACCTTGACCGGGATGTCGAGAATCATCCCGGTGATGGTGCTCCGTATCTGGGTCGTACTGGCGACGCTGGAATTTTTGGAAATGCCGTCGCGAATGATTTCCAGTGCGTTCCGGGCGTTGTCACATTCCTCCTTCGCCCGCAGGCAGGCCGCCTGCGAGGCTTCATATTCTTCGGCGGAAATGACTTTCTGGCCGTACAGCTGTTCGTCGCGCCTGAACGTTTCTTCCACCTGCCTGAGCGAGATTTCCGCCACCTTGACGCGCGATTCGGCGCTGTTGAGCTGTACCATCTCGGGAATGACCTTGATTTGAGCGATGATTTCGCCTGCCTTCACCCGCTGTCCCGCTTCCCTGAGCAGTTCGGAGATGATGCCCGAAATCTGGGGCTTGATCAGGATTTCGTAGCGCGGTTCGACGTTGCCGGTGGCTACGGTTTTCGTTTCCACCGTGTCGCGTCCGGGTGTGACTGTCTCGTACTGCACTTTCACCGGCTGCGCCTTTTTCCACAGAAAATAAAATGTACCGATCACGGCTGCTCCGATAAACGACAGCAGGATCGTACGCATGATCTTTTTTATTAAACGATTCTTCATTACTTTATCTTGATATAATTAATGTCTGTAACTTGATTATTGACTGACTGTCGCACGCTGCATTTTTGCATCTCGACACGATGCAGCATTGTATTGAGGCATGATGCGATGCGACCTTTTAAGATACCACCCACTATGGACGTCCGTAAAATTGCCGTTGATACATACTTGGCTATATCCATTCGCCATTTACCTATTTCTTTCTTCATACAAAATTACAATTAATGATTCGTTTACGACATATCTGTTTGTTATTATTATTCTTCCCGAATGGCGTCAATGGCCTTGATTTGCATGGCTCTCCAGGCCGGGATCAACCCGGCCAGCAGCCCGCTGAACAGCAGTACGGCCGTGGCGACCACGGCGGTCTGAATACTCACTTCGGGATTAGTCAAAAGGATACCCTCGCCTTCGGCGGGCTGTGCCTCCAACATCCGGCTCACGAAGTCCAGGATGAACACGCCCAGGCTCAGTCCCATCAGTCCGGCCAGGGCCGTCAGCAGGAGGCTTTCGCTCATCACCTGCGAGATGATGTTGAACGGTTTGGCTCCCAGCGCCCTCCGCACGCCGATTTCCTTTGTGCGTTCCCGGACCGTGACCATCATGATGTTGCTCACGCCGATGATGCCGGCCAGCAGCGTCCCCATGCCCACCAGCCAGACCAGTATGTCGATGCCGGTGAAGAGCATTTCGAAGGTGGCAAACTGGGTGGCCAGGTTGATGACGCCTACGGCTTGCGGGTCTGTGGGCGCGATTTCGTTCTGCGTTTTCAGGATGGTCGTGATTTCGTCGATAACGGTCTTCACATCGAAATCCCGGCGGACGCAGACGCTCATAAAATGGATCCTGTCCCCCTGATTCTGGGATTGCTGCAGGGTCGTGAACGGCAGGAAGACGGATTCTTCCGAACGTCCGCCGATATTGATGTTGGGCGATTTGGCCTTGATGACACCCACAACCTGATAGTACAGTCCGTTCACGCGGATGTATTTCCCGCAGGGGTCTTCGTTGTGAAAGAGGGCTTCGTTGACTTTGGTTCCGATCAGGCAGACTTTCCGTTTCTCCTGCGTGTCGATGTCGTTCAGCAGGCGACCGTAATACACGTCCTGCCGTTCGATCCGGAAAAATCCGGGCATGACGCCCTTGACGTCGAACGTCCCCGTTATTTGTCCGAAGACGATGTTTTTTTCTCCGCGAGCGCCCCAGATAATGGGCGAGAAATATTCGATCCCGTCGACGTTGCGCAGGATGCTTTCGATGTCGCGGTTGCGCATGCTCCACCAGCGTCCCTTGTTGAATCCCTTGTAGGGTTCGCTGGTACGGTCGGCGTAGAAGAAAATGGAGTTAGTGGCGAAACCCTCGAAGTTGCCCAGGAAGCCATTCTTCATTCCCCTGCCCGCACCAAGCAGGATGACGAGCATCAGAATGCCCCAGAACACGCCAAAGCAGGTCAGCAGGCTGCGCGTCTTGTTGCGGGTAATGGTGACCCATATCTCTATCCATCTGTCTATATCGAACATAGCCTTTGGGTGTTATTCGGTTCGTATGGCTTCAATCGCCGGAATCTTCACAGCCTTGCGCGCCGGGTAATAACCGGCCAGCACGCCTGCCACAACCAGCAGTCCGGTGGCCGAGAGGGCGATATTCAGATTCACCGTCGGATTGCGGAAAATACTCACGTTTTCTCCCGGGTTGCCGCCGCCCGGCGAAGCCGCCTCCGCCATTTCCATGAAATGGCTGATCAGTTCCGTCAGCCCGATGCCCGACACCATGCCGATGTATCCGAAGGCGGCCGTCACCAGCACGGATTCAACGATGATCAGTTGCAGGATGGACGACGGTTTGGCGCCGATCGCCTTGCGGATGCCGAACTCGCGGGTACGTTCGCGGACGGTAATCAGCATAATGTTGCTCACGCCCACAATGCCCGCCATCAGCGTCCCGATGCCGATAATCCAGATAAACAGCGCGATGGCGCCGGTCATGCGCTGCCACATGCGAAACTCGTTGCTCGTATTCCACAGGCCAATCGCGTTTTTGTCCGCCGGGTCGAACCGGTGATGCTGCGCCATGCGTTCGCGGAAACGCTCTTCAAACGCTTCCGACGCCTTTTCCGTGTCCACGCCTGTCAACGTGAAGCGGATCCGCCTGACCTGGTAGCCGCCGTCGAACAGCATCTGTCCGGTCGTAAAGGGGATATAGGCCGGCGCATCCATATCTTTGTTGTTGTCCTGGTAGATACCGATAACCTGAAACATCAGGTTGCCGAGTTTGACATGCTGCCCCAGAGGCGGGATGCTGTCGCGGAACAGCACGCCGGACATCCGCGGCGTGATCACGATCACCTTCCGCCGCTGCGCCAGGTCTACTTCGTTGATGAAACGTCCGTTGCCGGCGTGGATGGGCAGGAACATAATGGACGAATAATCCGGATAGACGGCCTGCATGTTGATCGTCATATACTCGCCGTTGTACGAGAGCGTGTCGCTGAGGTAGTTGACCGGGGAAATCCGGTTTACTTCCGGGTGATTGCGCCGGATGGCATCAACGTCTTTTTCGGTAAATGCAATGCGGCGGTTGGGCTGGAAACCTTTGAAAGGCATCGAGGTGTAACGCGGATAGCAGGTCACCGTATTTTCCGCCATATCGCGGAAGTTATGCGCAATGCCGTTACTCAGTCCGTTGCCGGCAGAGAGCAGGATGATGAGCATGAAAATCCCCCACGCGACCGAAAATCCGGTCAGGAACGTGCGGAGCCTGTTCTTTTTCATTGTGCTCCAGATCTCGCGGAGGTTGTCGAAGTCAAACATGTTCCGCTCCTTTTTCGATTCGTTCAATCAGACCGTCTTTGAGACGGATGATGCGGTCGGTTGCGTCAGACACCGACGGTTCGTGC